>CAZZCL010000022.1:0-38343 GCA_964652295.1 uncultured Chthoniobacterales bacterium | reverse complement strand
CGACACGCTGCCGTTGGACCAGCGCGTCGCCCGCATCAACGCGCACGGCAACCCGATTATCGTTAGCATACATTGCAATCATGCAGCCAGCGCTTCGGCATCCGGGGTGGAAACCTTTTTTCACGGTGGCAAAGCGTCTACCCCACGCACATGGCTTTATGTTCGCATGAAAGAATCCGCGGCGGACACGCTCTCCCAAAGCGAGGGACTGGCCTCGGAGATCCAATCGAAGCTTGCGGCATTGACCAAAGCGGAGGATCGCGGCGTGAAAGACCGGGAACTTTATGTTCTTCGCAAGTCGCGGGGAGCTGCCGCGCTGGTGGAGATCGGATTTCTATCCAACCGCACCGAGAAAGATTTGCTGACGGCAAGCCATTATCGCGACACAATCGCCTCAGCCATCGCAGAGGGCGTGCTCTCGTATGCCATGAAAAGGCGGCTGCTGCTCGAGACACCCGAATCGGCGGAAGATGCGCCGTTGGAAGCGCCATTCAACAGAGATGAACCGCCGTTGGAAAACGTGCCAATCATGGAGGAGGATTCCGCTGCCGCAGGGCAGCCAACCCGCGCGGATGTTCGGGCTCGCAAGTTCGCATGACTGCACGTCCGTCATTGCCTCCATCGAAGGGATCGTCAACACGCTACCGGCAGCTCGATGGAGAAGCCATCATCTCCACATCGGCGCGGCTCGAAGAACGTATCGCTTCCCGGTTGCCCGGTGCAAATCTGCGCCTCGTTTGTGCGGAAGTGACGCAACTGGCGGAGCGCGCCTGTCAACGGGCGGAGGATATCGCGCGACCACATCTGATGTTGCGGGTTGCGATCTTCGCCGTGATTGCGGTGTTTTTGGGATTGATCGCACTGGGCATCATGCAACTGCGGTGGGACGAAGCACCGCTGCGCAGCATGGAGGCTGTCACCTGGTTGGAATCGGCTGTAAATCAGATGGTTTTCGCGGGTATCGCCATTGCATTTCTGCTCACATGGGAGACACGCATCAAACGGCGCCGTGTGCTCAAAGCCCTCCACCGCATCCGTTCGGTGGCGCATGTCATCGACATGCATCAGCTCACGAAGGATCCGGATCGGCTGTCTGCAGATTGGCAGGAATCGTCCGTCTCGCCGAGGCACGCGCTGACTGCATTCGAACTTAGCCGTTACCTGAATTACTGCGCAGAAATGCTCGCGCTCTGCGGAAAAATCGCGGCGCTCTATGTTGAACGCTTCGATGACGCTCCGGCCGTCTCCGCGGTCAACGACATCGAACAACTGGTCAATGGGCTATCGTCCAAGATCTTCGAGAAGCTCGCGATTGTGGACCGCACCGTTATGAGTGCTACCGATCGTCTGCCGGATTCACCGCCCTGAATGCGAGGGCGGCGAGGATGCCACCAAGAAAGTTTGCACTCAAATGGATCCAGATCACGCCCAAATCGAGGAGCTTCATGATTGCAAGCCCAAGCACAACCGCCGGATTAAAGGCTCCACCTGAAACCGGCCCCACAGCAAAGGCTCCTGCGACGACCACCACGGCAATCGCAACTCCGAAGTACTGGTTGTTGGCGGTGCCTTTTGCCGTGGCAACGTTTAAGACTGTGAAGACCAGAGCAAATGTGAAGAGAAGTTCCGCGACGAACGAAACCGGCGCATTGTCGATCTGTAGCGGTGTCCCGCTTTTTCCCACCAGCCACACCGCTGTGTAGGCCGCAGCGGCCCCGGCCGCCGCCTGGGCGCCAATGTACAGGGCAAGATCCTTTGTGGAAAATTTCCCGCGGACAAAGGCACCGAGCGTGACAGCGGGATTGTAGTGCGCACCGGAAATGTGGCCACCGGCATAAAGCATCGCCATCAACGCGGCCCCGATTGCCAATGGCGGAATAACGCCTTCGACGCCGCCGAGCACTGTGACACCGACTGTCAGCACAAGAAAAAATGTGCCGATAAATTCCATAAGAGATTTTTTCATAATCAAAGTTATTGAAACGCTGCGCTGTGAGGTTTTCGGCGCAAGGGGAGTGCATATATTCAGGGGCACAGAGCGCGTCAAGAAAAGCGATCAGGGAATTCCTGATGCAGCGCACGTCGCATACGCGTGCCCGTGCGGTGCACCCCCGGATTTTCAGTTGAGCGACGGACGATCGGTGGCACTATCGCCCATGCTCCCAAAATCCGGTGAGATCCGCCGTTCTTCGTTCCCCCAGCCGGCAAACGGCCTGTGCAACATGCCCTGCACGCCCGGTCGGGCCTGTCTCTCTCGTTTCCCCCGTCAGATTCTGCGTGCAACTTGCGCCACGCTTGTGCTGACGCTCTGCGCGTTCCTAAGCCTATCGGGATGGGTCAAAGCCGAGCCGCCCGCGCCGGAATCGGCCGACGGAACCGCCGCCGGGGATGCTCCGTCCGACACGCAACCTGCAGCGACGGGTGGCGAAATGTTTCAGCTGCCCGACCCGGTTGCCAAAGTGAACGGTGAGGAGATTCCGGCGGAACAAGTTCGCGAACTGGCGCTGTCCAACCTACCCAGCCCCGACGTACTGGGCCGCATCCCGCCTCTGCAACAACGCCAGCTCTACGCGCGCGCGCTGGACGCAATTGTTGCCGACAAGCTCGTTAGTGAGGCGTCGCGCGTTATAAAATTGGAAAAATCAGAGATCGACCAGGAGATTGGAAAAATTGCGCAGCAGGCCGGCTCGGCGGAAGAACTCGAAGCCCGGCTGAAAGAGGAAGGTCGGAAAATGGCCGATCTCCGTCAGGCTGTTGAAGCGTCCATGCGCCAGGAGCGCTGGCTGGAGCCGCAGGTGGCGGCGAAGGCACAGATTTCCGAGCAGGAAGTCGCCGACTTTTACAAGGAGGAACCACGTGCATCCCAGGCGCCGGAAGTCGTGCGTGCCAGTCATATCCTGTTGGTGACGCCGCCCGAGTCCACCGAGGAGGAGGTGCAGGAAACCCTTGGGCGCATTCAGGAAATTCGGCGCAGGATCGTCGAAGGGGAACCCTTCGAGATCATGGCGAAGGAGCATTCCGAAGATCCGGGAAGCAAAGACAAAGGTGGCGACCTCAGCTTTTTCGGGCGCAGCCAGATGGTCCAGGAGTTCGAAGACGCCGCCTTCAGTCTGCCCGTGGGTGATGTGAGCGGGCCCATCAAAACGCAGTTCGGTTATCATCTCATCAAGGTGACGGAGAAGAAGGAAGGCCGGACCGTGCCACTTGAAGAAGCCTCGCCGTCCATCGTCGCCTATCTGCAAAGCGCCAAACGGCGGCAGGCCGTGGCGGATATCGTGGCGGAATTGCGCGAAAAAGCTGAAATCGAAATCTATTTACAATAAGGCATCGCCCCCCCGGAAACCCCGATCTTCGTCTCCTGTCTCCTGTCTCCTCTTACCATGCGCAAGAAATCGGCAGAAGCGGTCGGGGTGATCGGTCTTGGCATCATCGGCCAGGGGGTGGCCCGGCATCTGCGTTCGCAGAGCACCCCAGTGTTTGTGTGGAGCCGCTCGCCGAAACCGTTTCCCAACTTTCTCGGTTCCGTTGGGGAACTCGCCCAGACCGCTAACCTGCTCCAACTGTTTGTGACCGATGCCAAGGCGCTGCGCGCGGTGGTTACGGATTTGCTGCCGGCACTGGAACCGCGCCACATCGTGGCGGCTCATCCCACCATCGAACCCACAGCGATGATCCAGCTCGCACGCGAAGTCGAGGCCACCGGCGCCGTTTTCCTCGAAGCTCCGTTCACGGGCAGTAAATTGGCCGCGGAAGGCGGTCAGCTTGTCTATTATGTCAGTGGACCGGAAACCGCGTTGAAACGCGCCAAACCACTGCTCGAACGCAGCGCGCGCCTTATCCTGCCCACAGGCGCCTATGGTGCGGCATCCGTTCTGAAAATCGCAACCAACCTCATCACGGCCGCTTCCATCGAGGCGCTCGCCGAAGCGCTCGCAATCGTCCGCGCATCGGGGTTGGATGGCGAAATGCTTGGCCGCGCCCTCGAACACAACGCCGCCCGTTCGGGCGCAATCGATCTGAAGCTTCCCAAAATGTTGTCCGGCGATTATTCCCCGCACTTTTCGCTGAGGCATATGCTCAAGGATTCCGGCCTTGCACTTTCACTCGGCGAAGCGCTCAACCTCAATCTGCCGGTCACATCCGCAACAGCCGCCACGCTCTTCGAAGGGGTCCGCAAAGGGTGGGGCGACGAGGATTTCGCTGTGCTTGCACGGCATCAGTCTGTGCTCGCTGCGCAACCGGCCCAGCCACGGGACACTGCGGGCAAACCGGGAAAAGGTTCCGCCACAAAGACGCGGGAACGTGGCATCGCAAACCGGGCACTTGCCGCTGCCGCAGCCGAACCCGAGGAACCCTCTTCAACCCCGGCGGATGCAACCGAACCAGCGGAACCTACGGCCCCGGCTCCGCCCGAAGCCAACGAATCCCCCGCTCCTGGTATTCACGCCGAACAACCGGTAGCACCTGTTGTTACGGCCGAACCCAATGACCGGCAAATCGCTGAACCTGAAGCGGGCGAGTCTGATACCGGCAAGCAGTCAACCCCGGCCGAACCCTTCGATCCGCAGCCTCCTGCAGAGCCGAAGGAAATCAGCTCTGACATCCCCGGGAAGCCATCCCCAGCCTCAAAACATCCTTCAACCGAACAGCCATCGGCTGATGCCAGAACGGCAAGGCTGGCTGAAGTGCTTGATGACGACGTTCTTGAAGCGTTGGGCGCTTCCGAGCCGAGTGCACACGAAAAACAGGAGGATCTCTTCTCCGAACCGCATGACGCGGCTTCTGTCTCCGAGGCTCAAGTCCGGGAAAAGGAGGGGTCAACCTCCATGCCGTCTGCCGATGATCCAGCCATTCAATGGATTCGCGAACATCTCAGTCCCGAAAAGAAATCCTGAGCGGGCATGAACGCAGCGCAGCATTGGGGACGATGAGCACCGCAAAATTGGAGTCCGATAAGAATGCCGGTTTTCTCGAATTCGTCGGCCATACCTTTCTCCGCGTGCAAGGCCCGGATGCAGAACGGTTCCTCAATGGGCAACTGACAGCCGACATACGCGCGGCAACTGCAGATCGTGCGATGCCATCCTGCTGCACCGATGCGAAGGGCCGTCTCAATGCCCTGCTCCGCGTGCGCCGCCTCACTGCCGCGCCCGGAGAAGCGCCTGCCTTTCTTCTCGATGCGCCGGCTCCGCTCCGCGCGGCGCTGGCGGCACGCCTCGAAAAATATCTCATCGCGGACGATGCCGAGATCGCCGACGCCACGGAAGAATTCGCCCTGCTCCATGCTATCGCACCAGGCCTCGCCTTCCCGCTTGCGCTCATGGAGCTGTGCCAGCTGCCGGTCGCATCGGCCGAACGCATCGCGCACGGCGGACACGATTTTCTCGTGGCACCGGCAGACGCAGCCGCCGCGCGTTCCCTGCTTTCCGAGCATCTGAAGGAATACAACGACGGGGAAGCTACAGCCGTGCGGATCGAATCCGGCATCCCGGCCTGGGGAGCGGAGCTGGACGAAACGACGCTCCCTGCGGAAGCCGGTCTCGACCGCACATCGGTGAGTTTCGACAAGGGCTGCTACATCGGCCAGGAAGTCATCAGCCGGATTGAAAGCATCGGTCATCCGGCGCGTCTCCTGCGCGGTTTTGTCGTGCAGGAAGGCAACGTGGCACCGGGGATGACGCTCCATGCGCCCGAGGCCGGCGCGTTAGGCACCGACCGGCCGATCGGCCTGGTCACCAGCGTTGCGCACAGCGTGCGTGTCGGAACGCAGATCGCGCTCGGCTATTTGAAATGGCCGGCAGACATCCCACAGGCCGCCGCGCACAACGGCTGCGGAGCGATTGCTGCGCTTCTGTCCTTGCATCCGCTGCCGTTTCGCACATAGCAAAGAGATCCGTGCCCAGCCACACCGCTAAGACATGATGTCCATCCCAACCCGCACTCACCCGATGCACCTGAAAATTTCGACCGCCCCCAGACTGGCTGCTCTCGCGCTGCCCCTGCTGCTTTGTGCGGCGTTGATCACGCCCACCGCGGCAAGATCAGAAACCGCCATCCTCAGCGTGCGCATTGGCGACGATAAAGAAGACAAACGGATCGTCATCGATCTGTTCGAAAAAGATGCCCCGCGTCATGTCGATAATTTCAAGCGGCTGGCGCGTGAAGGTTTTTATCGGCGCATCCAGTTTCATCGCGTTTTCCCTGGGGTCATGGTGCAAACCGGCGACCCCAACAGCCGCAAGGGCGTCGATCATCCCGACCTGGGCACTGGCGGGCCCGGCTACACGCTGGCAGCCGAAATCGGACGCAAACATGAGGCCGGGGCTGTGGCAATGGGCCGTCTCCCCAACGAACTCAATCCCGCCCGCGCCTCCAGCGGCAGTCAGTTTTATATCAGCATCGACGCGGCGCCTCAACTTGATGGCGAATACACCGTATTCGGCAAGGTCATCGAAGGGCTGCCGGTTGTGGAAGCCATCAGTCGCCTGCCTGCCGACACCAACGACGCACCCACCCGCCCGGCTGTCATTCGCAAGGTCGAAATCGCTGCCCCTTCCCCCGCCGCTCAGGCAGTGGCAGCGGAACAACCTTAACGGTCGCCGCAGCGTTCATGGCGCGCAAACGCCTCGTTGTGCTGGGCTTTATGGGGTCATGCCCCATATCTGGCGTCGTCTGGCAGCACGTTCATTACATTGTCGGCCTCATGGCGCTCGGTCATGACGTCTATTATATTGAAGACTCAGCGCGCATTCCCTATAACCCCGAGACGTTCGAAACGTCCGAAGATTATTCCCACGCGGCGCGTGTGCTACACCGCCTTGCGCAGACCCACGGTTTCGATGGGCGCTGGGCGTATCGGCCGCGGTATCTGCCGGGGGACGCCGCGGATCAGACAGCCGGAATGCCTCTTGCGAAAATTCGCGAATTGTATCGGTCTGCCGACGCCCTGCTCAACGTGTGCGGTTCGCATGAGATCGGTGAGGACCTTGCTGGAAACGATCGTCTTGTGTATGTCGAAAGCGATCCGGGTGTGGAACAAATCCGCATCGACAACGGCGAATCCGACACCGCGGAATATCTCCGCGCGCATCGCGCGCTGTTTACGTTCGGAGAGAACGTCGGCCTGCCTGCCTGTCCCGTGCCTGTGCATGGTTTCGAATGGAAACCCACCCGCCAGCCGGTCCTGACGGAGTATTGGCGCACAGGCGCCGCACCGCCCGGGGGGTCAGTCTTCACCACAATCGCAAACTGGTCCACCAGTGGAAAGAAAGACATTGTTTGGCGGGGCAAAACCTATCTCTGGAGTAAATCACTGGAGTTTCTGAAATTTGTCAACGCTCCCGCAGCCTGTGGGGAACCGTTCGAAATGGCGACAGACATTCCCGAACCCGAAACGCGCGAACGATTCGTGCACCATGGGTGGCGTCTGATTGCGCCGCACGCGTTGAGTGCCGATTTCGATGGGTACCGCCGCTACATTCAACATTCACGCGGCGAGTTCACCGTTGCCAAAGATCAGTATGTGCGGTTGCGCACCGGATGGTTCAGCGACCGCTCGGCCTGCTATCTGGCCGCAGGTCGTCCGGTGATTACACAGGAAACGGGATTCACCGCGCATTACGGAGGCAAACACGGCCTACTGGCCTTCGAAACGCCGGACGATATCCCGGAGTTAATCCGGGCGGTGAACGCCGATTACCCGGCGCACAGCCGCGGCGCGCGCGACGTAGCCTGCGAATACTTTGAGGCCAGCCGCGTGCTGTCTTCCCTGCTCGAACGCGCCGGGGTATAGAAAAGATGAACGCAAAGCTTTTCGCTTGACGTTGGGCCGCGTCGCCGTAGCTTCCAGCCCTTTTTCATTCCCGATTCTCATGCGCACTTATACCCAGAAAACCTTTTCCGCTCGCGTTGAGGATGCCCGCGATCAGCGGAGATGGTGGGTGATCGACGCCGAAAACCAAGTGCTCGGACAGGTCGCCGTGACTGCCGCAAACCTTTTGCGCGGAAAAAACAAGCCCATCTTCACCCCGCACATCGACACCGGGGATTTCGTCATCGTTGTCAATGCCGACAAGATTCGCGTCACAGGAAAGAAGGAGTGGCAGAAAACGTACACCAGCTTTTCGGGGTATGTCGGCGGCCACAAGTCCGAAACCCTGCGCGAGCGCAGGCTGCGTCATCCCGAGTTGATTGTGGAACGCGCCGTTCGCGGCATGCTCCCCCACAACCGCCTTGGCCGCGCCATTTATACCAAACTCAAAGTTTACAAAGGGCCCGATCATCCGCACGAAGCGCAGAATCCGCAGGGCGCCGCCGTTGCGGCCTGACCATCCGTGTGTGGAGCGAGTCGCCGGAGAATGATCCGACTAAGCGCCGTTTATTCCGAGAATCGCAAATCGATCCATCATATTTAACCACCAGCCTTTAGCGCCGTTCTTACGCTTAATATTCTTACGCCTACAAAATCTGCCATGCCAGTCACAACAGAAGCCATTGTCGCCACCGGCCGCCGTAAGACCGCCGTCTCCACTGTACGAATGAATCGAGGGACGGGGAAAATTGAGGTTAACGGCCTCAACTACGAGGATTATTTCCCCACACACACCGCGCAGGCGCTTGTAATTCAACCGCTGCAACTCAGCAACAATCTCTCGAGCTTCGATGTCAGCGTGCGCGCCAAGGGCGGCGGTCTGATGGCGCAGGCAGGGGCAACCCGTATGGCCATCGCCCGCGCGTTAATCGAATCCAATAATGAATTGCGCCCCCCGCTGAAGGCCGCAGGCTGCCTGCGGCGCGACCCGCGCATGCGCGAACGCAAAAAATCCGGCCAGCCCGGAGCGCGTCGCCGGTTCCAGTTCTCCAAACGCTGATTACACGGCGCAACACGCCCTCGGGCTTGCGCGCTCACACCAGTCGCCTCTCCCGCGCTCTCATGCATCGGACCAACGCGGTTTGGATTCGGGCGCCTCGCGAACGCATTTTCGCCGAGGTTTCCGATCTCAAAACATGGCCGCGCGCGCTGCCTCACTATCGATTCGTGCGCGTCCTTGAAACGCATCCGGACGGTGTGCAGGTCGTTCACATGGCCGCGCGACGCTCCGGGCTGCCCATCGCGTGGGTATCGGAATATCATGCGGATGCGGAATCCTGCGAACTCCATTTCACCCACCTCAAGGCCTGGACGAAAGGCATGAAAGTCGTCTGGACCATGCAGCCTGAGAACAACGGAACGCGTGTGGAGATTTCGCACGACCTTAGATTCCGCATCCCATGGCTGGCTCCGGTCGCCGAAACCGTGATTGGCGGATTTTTCATCCATCACGTGGCCAACCGCACGCTCAAGACGTTTAAAGAGCTGATCGAATCGAAATGAACGCCGCCCCGGGGCGAGAACGGCGGGCGGTCGTTACCGGGCTCGGTCCGGTGACCTGTGTCGGCGCCGGGGTTGGGCCGTTTCTCGAAGCCCTGAAAACCGGGCGCAGCGGAATCGGACACATCTCGACCTTCGACACCGCGGACATGAGTGCTGTAGCCGGAGGCGAAATTGTGGACTGGGATCCGCGCGCACACATCCCGCCGCACCGACTTAAACGCCTGGATCGTTATGCACAATTTGCCGTGGCTTCCGCACGGCTTGCTCTTGAAGATGCGGGGCTCGACCTCGGGTATGTGGAACGTCCGCGCTGGGGTGTCTCCTTCGGCACCGCCCTCGGCGGGGTTTCCAGCGCCGAGATCAAGCATGTGCGCTTTCTTGAGCAGGGCGCCCGTCGGATCGATCCGTCGCTGGCGCTCCAGGTCTTCGGCGGTTCGGCTCATTCCAATATCGCCATTTCGTATGGGTGCGCCGGCCCCGGCACCACCAACTCCAACAGCTGCGCCAGTGGCACCATCGCAGTTGGGGAAGCCATGCGTTACATTCGCGACAATCTTGCAGATGTCATCATCGCCGGTGGCGCGGAGGCTCCCCTTTCTCCGCTCACATACGGCGCCTTCGCAATTATCCAATCCATGAGCCGCTGGCGTGGCGATCCCATCCAACGGGCCTGCCGCCCTTTCGACGCCACGCGGGACGGATTCGTTATGGCGGAAGGCGCAATGGCTCTGGTCGTTGAGGAACTTCAGCATGCCCGCCGACGCGGGGCGCGCATTTATGCGGAGATCGAAGGGTACGCCCTCAACAATGACGCTCATCACATGGTGTCGCCACGTGAGGACGGTGCGTGCGCCATGCGCGCCATGCGGGATGCCATCGCCGACGCGCGTCTTGTTCCCGACGCCATTGATTACATCAATGCGCATGCAAGCTCCACAAAACTCAACGACTCCATAGAAACACGCGCGATCAAGGCGGTGTTCGGAGCCCAGACCGCCGCCCGGATCCCGGTGAGCGGCACGAAGGGCCATACCGGACATTCTCTGGGCGCCTCAGGCGCAATCGAGGCGGCAATCTGTTGCCTTGCGATCGGCGAAGGTTTCCTGCCCCCCACGCTGCACTACGAACATCCCGATCCCGAATGCGATCTCAATGTGGTGGCCGGCGCGCCGCGCCAGGCGCAACTTCAGCATGTGCTTAGCAATTCATTCGGTTTCGGCGGCATCAATTCCTGTGTTGTCCTCGGCAATCCCGGCGCCTAGACAGGCCGAAGTGCCCGGATGCCCCATAAAAAACCTGACCTGTTTCTTCCCCCACCGCACATGGCCGGAACACACAGCCGCCGCCTGTTCCTCCCCCCCGTTCACGTCAGGCAGGACGGCGTTGCGGAGTGTGAAAACGCCGTATAGGCGTGTTGACCGGCTTGATCCCAAGTGATTGTTTATCACTCGGGGATACACCCCCTCGCTTTCATGACAACACCCGCCACGCACACGTTCGAGCACACCCATCGCGAAGACACCGAGTTCGCTCTCTCCGGGCGGGTCGCATTTCACGAGATCGAGAAGGATCGGGCGCTGTTTCAATCCAACCCCACAGCATGCACCCTTCTGGCTGTCCTGCCCATTCCGGCGATTGTCACAAACGAACAGCGTCAAATTGTATGCGTGAATCCGCTGGCACTTGAGATGGTTGGCGCTGCAGCCGATTCGGAGGTGTTGGGGCTGCGTCTCGGCGAGTTTTTCGGCATCGATCATGCGTTTCGTGACCGCGAATGCGGCCAGCACGGCGGCTGCGCAGATTGCAACTCGATGCAGGCCATCGTGAGCGCGTTGAACGGACAACCGGCCGAAGAACTGGGGCAGCTGGCGATGTTTCCCCGCGATCCGTCCAGAGCCCGAACCTATGCGTTGTCAGCCCGTCCGCTGGAACTCGATAACAGACGGCTGGCTGTGCTCTTCGCCACGCCGACGGCCTGAAGTCCATAGCACACCCCCATCGTATGCGCCCATCGTGGCCCCGCGTTTGACATCAGCTCTTCTGCAAGAGCGTCTGCCCCACCGTCTCGCCGATCTCTTCGTCCACGCTTTTACCGCGCCATTTGCTCCACGCCAGCACCACGGGCGCCGCGACAAAGATGGACGAATACGTCCCGACAACGACCCCGATCGCAATCGCCAGCGCAAAATCGCCGAGTACTGGACCGCCGAAGATCATGAGCACCAACACCGAGAGCAACGTGGTGCCGCCGGTCAGGATGGTCCGCCCGAGGGTTTGGTTCACCGCAAGATTCATGATGGAGGACACACTGCCGCGCCGCATCGTAAGGATGCCCTCGCGGATGCGGTCGAACACTACGATCGTGTCATTAATCGAATACCCGGCGATGGTCAGGATCGCCCCCACAAAGATCATCGAGAGCTCGCGCCCGAACAGCGAAAAAATCCCAATGGTAATCACCACATCATGCACGACGGCCACGATGGCCCCAAGGGCGAATGAGAACTCGAAGCGGAACGTAACGTAGATCGTAATGGCCAGGAGACCCAGGGCGAGGGCGATCAACGATTTTTTCATCAGCTCCATGCCGACCGCCGGCCCCACCGACTCCGCCGACCCCGGATGAAACCCGGCATCGGGGAACGCTTCGCGCAAAGCCGCCTCAATGCGCGGCGCTGTTTCGAACGGGCTGCGCACACTCAAATACGCGTTCTCTGCGGAACGCGTCATCTGAATCTGCACATCGCCAAAATCCCCAATCGCAAGGGCTTCGCGCGCCTGTTCGACCGTGATCATGCGCTCCGCGCCGAGGCGCAACAAGTCGCCGCCGCGAAAGTCCACGCCGAGATTGCCCGGGTATCGGAACGCAAATGCGGCGACGCATCCCACAACCACCAGCGTCGAGAGAATCAGCGCAGCACGCCCTTTGCCGACGAAATCGAATTGCCGTTTGGGCATCAGATCCATCATTTTGATGCTGCGAATGAGACCCAGATCCGTGCCCCAGCTGAAGAGGGTGCGGGTTACCAGCAACGCGGAGAAAAGCGAGGCGATGATGCCGAGGCTCAGCGTAACCGCAAATCCGCGAACCGCTCCGGCCGCCTGCCAGAACAGAATTACAGCGGTGATGAGCGTCGTGATGTTCGAATCGAAAATGGCGCTGAACGCTTTGCTGTAGGCACTGTCGATCGCGCCCTTCAACGATTTGCCAGCTGCCGTCTCTTCACGCAAGCGCTCGTAAATAAGCACGTTGGCGTCGACCGCCATACCAATCGTCAGGATAATGCCCGCTATACCAGGCAGCGTCAGCGTCGCACCGAACATCGCCAGTGCGCCCATCAAAAGGATCAGATTAATGACGAGTGCAAAATTCGCCACCAATCCTGCAAAACGGTAGTACAACAGCACACTCACAAGCGTGACCACCAGACCGGCAAGACCTGCAATCAAACCGCTCTGAATGGAATCCGTACCCAGCGTTGCCGACACCTCGCGCGCGTCCAGAATATTCACCGGAGTCTGTAAAGGATTCTCAAGGACACTGGCGAGGTTGACCGCTTCCTTGTCGCTGAAATCGCCACTGATCACGGCCGAACCGCCGGCGATCGCACCGCGGATGACAGGTGCACTCTGCACGGTATCGTCCAGCACAATGGCCAGCCGCTCGCCGGTGTGCGCCTCTGTGACATCATAAAATTTGTCGCCGCCTTCCTGGTTGAAATTCATGGCGATCTCCCAGCCGGCGGGTCCGAAACGCGCAAATGCACTGCTCACATATTCGCCGCCGAGTTCCGGTTGAATCTTCACCAGCACGCTGTCGCGCACGACTTTTCCAGTGACAGAATCGCTCTCCTCATAGTCGTAGATGCGGTACCCCGGCGGTACGATGGCTTCCCCAGCCTCAATCGCAGCGATGCGCGCATCGCTTTCCGGATGCACAAGGTGAAAACCCAATTTTGCGACACGCTGGATTTGATCGCGCGCAAGCGCCGTCTGCTCAGGCGACAATCCCGGAAGCTGCACAAGGATGCGGTCGTTTCCGGTCGGCACAATCTGAGGTTCGGCAACACCGAGATTGTCCACACGACCGCGGATCACTTCGACGGCCTGCTCGACCAAAAACGGCGTGATTTCCTTGCGATTCTCCGGATCGGCGTCCGGATCGGGAACCAGTTGCAACAGAAACTCCGAGCCACCTCTCAAATCCAGGCCGAGCCGTATCTTCTCCTGTAGCGGCACGACGGCCTCAATGCACAAGGCAGTCAGCAACACGGTCAGCACCACGCCGATAATGCGTTTGCGCCGCATGCTGTCCGTCATGAAATACCAAGCGAAAAGCCCGAGAACGAGCAGGCCCGCGAGAAAAATGATCTGTCTGTAATCCATCTTGGAGAAAGTCGGCGAACATTCACCTTTCCGCAGCGGCGACACAGCGGCAACAAAAAAGACTTGGGAAGTCGCGGAACCCTCAGAATACTCCGCAACCTGAACGCGCGGACATTCACGCTAAGCCGATGGCACAGCCCCGCACCACTGCCGAATCAACCACGCCATGCATGGGTCGTGCGGAGATGCGACCGCGCCATGATCCGGTGCAATACAAAATTTGTGGTTAAAACACCGCGCAACGGGATCAGGAAAACCTGCGCAACAAACGATGAAGCCAATAAATTGGATTTTTGTAATTTGTTTGTAGATACAAAGAGCACTCAGCCACCACACTTAGTGAATTCTCCTATGACGCCTCGGACCTTTTTTGCTCAGCCCATTGACGTCACGTCGCCCTAAGCATACAATCTTCACCCTTACCTCTCATTCATCACGCCAATAAGCCAGCTCCCAAAACCGTTACCTCCCGCTTCCCCTTAAAGTTTTCAGCTCAATCATCACCCAATCCACCAACCAAGGAAGGTCTCAATGCCAGAAGTCACCGTGCGCAAAGGCGAACCCATCGACCGCGCGCTCAAACGATTGAAAAATAAGCTCGATGCCGAAGGCATCCTCGAAGAGGTGCGTCGGCTTCGCGCGTTCGAAACGCCCACCCAACGTACGCGCCGCAAAGCGCGCGCCAACGCCAAACGCGCCAAACTGAAGCTTCGTTTCAACAACGCCTGAGCATTCCTGCGGTGCCAGGCCCGAACAGCGCCCCTTCAGAAAGTGCCGCCCCGCATTGTGGGCGGCACTTTGCTTTTCAGTTTTAACACGTTCGGCTCAATGCTGCTCATTCCGGCGATTGATCTGATGGACGGTTGTGTCGTCCGTCTCAAGCAGGGGCGTGCTGAGGAGCGTACCATTTACTCGGACGATCCGGCTGCTTTCGCGCGCAAGTGGCGCGATGCCGGCGCGCGATGGCTGCATGTCGTCGATCTTGATGGCGCGTTTGCCGGAGAACCCCGAAATCTTGATGCCGTCCGCGCCATCGTCGCCGCGCTGGATATTCCGGTGCAGCTTGGCGGAGGGCTGCGCAGTAGTGCAACAATACGTGCCGCGCTCGAAGTCGGGGTGCGACGCGTCATCCTGGGCACGCGCGCCGCCGAGAATCCGGAATGGATACAATCCATCGTGGAAGAAACCGGACCCGGGCGAATCGTCGCAGGCATTGATGCCAGGGACGGCATCGTCGCAACCAAAGGATGGACCGAATCTTCCAACATCCCGGCCATCGACCTGGCGCGCACTGTCACCGCCGCCGGTGTGCGAACGATCATCTACACCGATATTGCGACGGATGGCATGTTGGAAGGGCCGAACATCGCGCAACTCCAAGGCCTCGCCGCCGCAATTGATTGCGAAGTGATCGCGAGCGGCGGCGTTACCACGCTTGACGACGTAATGCGGCTTGCGGCCGTTCCCGGCATCTGTGCAGCCATAGTCGGCAAAGCCCTCTTCGAGGGCCGACTCGATCTTGCGAAAGCCATCGCGGCCACCACGCGTCCGGACCCACACGGCACATAACGGCTCTGTCGCCCGTCAGAACCCTCCGTCTCTTGCGCAGCGCGGTTTTCACCGTCAAGGAACTCTATGCGTCTATGAATCCACGCCCTTTGAACACCGCCATCGTCCGTATGGGCGTCATTGGTCTCGGAACAATGGGCGCTTCCCACGCCCGCCGGCTCGCCGCCGGGCAAATCCCAGGGCTGACACTTTCCGCAGTCTGCGATCCGTGCGCAGACCTCTGCGCGGAGTTTCAATCCGCGGCCGCGTACCCGACTGCGCACGCGCTCTTCAAAAGTGGCGAAATCGATGCGGTACTCATTGCCACACCCCATCCAACCCATGTGCCGCTTGGCATCGCCGCTCTCGAAGCAGGGCTGCATGTCCTCATGGAGAAACCCATAGCTGTTTACACGGCAGAGGCGTGCAAGCTGCTTGCCGCTCATAACTCCGCGGGAGGGCAGATTTTCGCGGCCATGTTTAATCAACGCACCGACCCGCGTTATACCCGGCTCAAATCCCTCATCGACTCCGGCGAACTCGGCGCTGTGCAGCGCATCGCCTGGACGATTACAGATTGGTATCGCACGGACACGTATTACAAGTCCTCCTCATGGCGTGCAACATGGCCGGGAGAGGGTGGTGGCCTGCTGCTTAATCAATGCCCGCATCAGCTCGACCTCTGGCAATGGCTTTTTGGAATGCCCTCTTCGGTTATGGCGGTGTGTCAGTTCGGCCGGTTTCATCCCATTGAAGTCGAAGATTCCGTCACCGCCATCCTTTCCTATCCCAGCGGGACACAGGGTGTCTTCGTTGCATCCACCGGCGAAGCTCCCGGCGAAAACCGTCTTTCCATAGCTGCCGACCGCGGTCTGCTCATCGCTGATGCGGATGGTGTCCGTTTCCGACGCACAGAAATCCCGGTGCCCGAGCACCGCCGCACATCGTCCGCTTCATTCGCAACTCCGCCGCTTTGGGATGTCGCAATCCCGATCGAAGGCGCTGGCGAGCAACATGCCGGCATTTTAAAGAATTTCGCCGCTGCCATCCTCCACGGTGATCCTCTGCTCGCGCCCGCTGCCGACGGTTTCGCCTCGCTGGAACTCGCTAACGCCATGTTGTTGTCGAGCCTCCGCAACGCTCCTGTGCCACTCCCCCTCGATGAGGCAGCGTACGAACGCGAACTCCAAACCCTCATCGCCGCCTCCACATCCCGCGCCGCGCGCCCGCAGTCATGAGTGCCGACGGAATGAATTATCTGCCGGACATGAAACCGGCGCCCGTTGTCAGGCCCGGAGAGTTCCTTTTCGCTGCCGCAGCCTTCGATCATGGCCATATCTACGGACAAATCCGCGGGCTCGCCAACGCGGGCGGCGTGCTCGCCGCGGTTTATGAACCGGATGCCGCAAGGCTCGAACCGATTCGCGATCTCCTCCGCGCTCACAAAACGCACGTCACCGCATCGGTCGAGGAAGTTTTGGACGATCCCCGCATCCAACTGATCACCGCCGCGGCGATTCCCTCCGAACGTTGCGGACTCGGTTTGCGCGTCATGGATTCTGGAAAGGATTATCTTACCGATAAATCGCCGTTTACAACGCTCGCCCAGCTCGCCACCGCCCGCGCAGCCGTCCGACGTACGGGACGCAAATACGCCGTCTGCTATTCCGAACGGCTTTGCAACGAAGCGGCATGGCACGCCGGCGAACTCATTCGCCAGGGCGCACTCGGTCGCGTCCTGCAAATCCTCAATCTCGCCCCACACAATCTAAACGCGCCATCGCGTCCGGAGTGGTTTTTTGACAAGGCCCGCTACGGAGGCATCCTCACCGACATCGGCTCGCATCAATTCGAACAGTTCCTCTTTTACGCTGGCGCGAAGGACGGCATCATTGCCTTTGCGCGCGTCGAGAACTTTGCCAACCCCAACCGACCCGGACTCGAGGATTTCGGCGAGGCATCGCTCACGCTGGATACGGGGGCGTCAGCATATTGCCGCGTCGATTGGTTCAACCCCGGCGGATCCCGCACATGGGGTGATGGCCGCAGCTTTGTCCTCGGCACTCACGGTTATCTTGAAATCCGAAAATACACCGATGTGGGCCGCCCCGAATCGTCAGGAGACCGCATCTTTCTCGTCGATGAGCGGTGTGAGACGGAAATCCCTTGCGCTGGCAAAGTCGGTTTTCCGTATTTCGGACGTCTGATTCTCGACGTGCTTAACCGCACCGAGAACGCCATGACGCAGGAGCACACATTTAAAGCAGCCGAACTCTCCATGAAAGCCCAGACCATCGCCGACGCGCGGCGCATGGCTGTCAGCGGCGATTGATCCCCTCGCGCGTTGCAAAACGTGCGCCATTCCCGTTCACTGGCGACCTTGGGCTTCGCATCACCTACTCATCCCTACCTCAGCAATTAACCCATGAAGAAATCCCAGATCGCCATCCAGTTCTACACGCTTCGCGACCAGGTCCCCACCCCCGCCCGATTTGCCGAGGCATGCGCCAAAGTGCGAGCCATCGGCTATCGCGCCGCCCAAATCAGCGGCATCGATATGACCGCCATACCACCCCAGGAGATCCGTCGCATCTGTGCCGAGCACGATCTTGTCATTTGCGGGGTTCACGCCGCCCCTGCGGATATCCTTCACAATCCGCAGTCCGTTCTCGAGTTGTTGGAAACGCTGGACGCGCCCCTCGCCGCGTTCCCCTACCCATCCGGAGTCGATTTCTCCGACGAAACCGCGGTCAGCACCCTCATCAACAAGCTTGAGGAAAGCGGGCGTTTCCTTGCCGCCCACGGTCGCACGCTGTGTTATCACAATCATCAGATCGAGTTTCGGCGCAGCGGCGGGCGCACCATTCTCGACCGCATCTATGCAGAAACCAATCCCGCCCATCTCCAAGCCGAACTCGACACCCACTGGGTGCAATACGGCGGAGGATGTCCTGCCGCATGGTGCGCAAGAATGACAGGACGCCTGCCGCTTCTTCATCTCAAAGATTTCCGAATCAACGAACGCAACGAAATCGAGTTTGCCGAAGTTGGCGCAGGCAACCTCGATTTCCCGGCCATACTCGCGGAGGCCGAACGTGCCGGATGCCATTGGTTTGTTGTCGAGCAGGACACCTGCCCGGGCGACCCCTTCGATTCCATTCGGATGAGCTGGGACTACCTCGCCACGCTTGCAGAGGATTGACGATCGGACCGATCAAAGCGTCATCCGATGAATCTTTTGTGATTCGCCGCGCGCAGGTTGGATCCAGGCGCGAAAGGAAACCAGCTTGCCTCGGGCACCTGCCGACGCGAAGTTAAAATAGTGGCAGTTTCGGCACATCGCGGAGACCGTTTAGAATCCATGATGGAGGAGTTCGGCATGGGAGCAACGTCGATCTTTTAGCCCGGAGTTATCGCCGAAGTCGCCGCGGCGAGTCGCGGTTGCGCGAATATGATGCCGTCTGCGCAAGCGAGTCGAAGGTCATCGTGGCCGATGTCAAATCGTCGCCCGATGCCTCGCAAATCCCGGCGTTTTTGGGGAGACTTGCCGGGTTCGGAGAGTTCTATCCGGAATATGACGGTTTCGAGCGCATTGGCATTTTTGCCAGTTGGTCGCTGCCTGAGACCCTGCCAAATGTCGTGAGCACGGCGGGATTGTTCGGGTTGGCCATGGGTAATGACCCCATGGAATTTGTCGCCCGGCCCAGTGTCACCGCTAAGGTTCTGCTACCTGGAAATCAGCCGACGTACCTGCCGACCTGTCGGCAACCGACGTGTCCGAATAGCAAAGCCAACCCTCGGATTAGTCCTCAAAAAGCTCGCCGACAGGAATTTCCAGTCCAGGCAACAAAACGGACCTGAGGGTGTCGATTTCTTCGAGTACGCACGATGGGCGATCCGCCTGTTTCTCCAGGAAATAAACCTGCACCTGGCGGGTCTCCGGTGAGACGACCCAGAATTCCTTCACGCCCTTTTCTGCGTACAACGCACGTTTGTCACGCAGGTCGCGCTTCGAGGTGGACGGCGAGAGGATTTCCACCAGCAAATCCGGCGGCCCCTCGGCCCCCTCCGGAATCAGTTTGCAGGCGGAGCCAGCGGCAACGAACACGACGTCCGGCTGCACGACATTGAATTCGTCCAGATAGACATCGAACGGCGCATTGTAGGCCTTGCCGATCTTGTTCTTGCGCAGATACGAATACAGGAATTGGCAAAGGTTGCGGGAAATCCCCTGATGAAATCGATTGGGTGCGGGTGCCATAAGCAGTTCTCCCTGGATGACTTCATACCGGCAACCGTCGTCCTCCATCACCCGGTAATCCCGGACAGTAAACCGCTTCGAACTGGTCTCGATGGCAGTCGGCATGCTTCGGATTATGCGCGGAACGCAGCTTTTGTACAACCCCATGGTGCGCCCTGAGTGGCGACGCACGCCGATCGACGGAGTGACCACTGGCATTCATCGTCTCAGGCGCTTTGTGAAACTGGCGAAAATTATCCGGATTGAACCGGATCAGAAAACCGATGTCTCGGCGAACTTGCGCCGCACCGTAAAACACACAGGCCTGCCCGCTCATTCCTGCCATTCATCCGGCCAATCCTTAAAGCTCACCATATAGAGAGCAACGCTGTCCTGTCCGCCTGTTCAGCAGGCACAGACTCCATCGTCAGGGCACGCGGGGATAGTAAAATCAGGCGGTGGGCCGTTTTGGATAACGGAACACCGAGACCATCGAACACCATAAGCTAAAGCGCTTCACCCGGAGTTTCGAAGGTCGATACGGAAACGTATCGTAGGATTAACCGACCTTTTCGAGGATTATCGCTGCCCGGCCTGATCACCTGAGACGGCTTCAGAAAACGAGGAGGGTGAATGCCGCTCGAAGCGCAGGAAATCGTCAAGCGCATCCAGCGCGATATCCGATCCGGGCTCTACGGTTTGGTATGCCCAAGCGCGGTTTTTCAACAGGTCGCGATCCCAGATCGGCCATGGCTCGGTGATACCATGGATGGCGGCTGCCGTGCGGGCGGATTGCGTTTCCGTTTCGAGATGCCCGGCGATGGCGGCCATGGTACCGAGGCGCAGGTTATGCTGTTGCCCGAGGGGAAACGGCTTCTCCAGCATCAGCAACAATTCTGCGGCGCGTGCCGGTTCGCCATTGGCAATCTGCCGCGCAAGCCGACATAGCGGCTCAATCGCTTCCGGGCCTGAAAGCGGCCAATCCTGCAACTGGCGCACCGCCTCATCGATGAGCGCCATTGACTGCTCCTTGCCCCCCTGTCGGAAGACGATCCATGCTTCCAACGCCGCACGGAGTGGATCGCGTTCCGGCAACTCCGCGACATGAGCGGCAGCCTCTGGCCTGTTTTCCACGGTCATGGCCGTAGCCAGAAACCGCTGTTCCAATGGGTTCAAAGGTTGAAACCCGTGTTCCTCCCATTCGGCCAGGCCAGTGGCCCAATCTGCAGCGGAAAACGCATTGTGCACACGCGCGCGGTCTGCGTCCACAAATCCGCCTGAAGCATCGGGGAGAACCCACGCGCGGTCGTGAAAACTCCGGATGGTGAGCCGATCTGCGCGAATTGCTGTCTCATCGAGCCCTTGCCCGATAAGAAAGCCAGGGCGGTCGCCCCCCACCCGTGCGGCCAGATCCAGCATTTGCTCGACATTGAATCCCGGCCCGCGCAACGCAACGGATTTGCCGAATAAAAACTCCATCACAGGCTTGTCGTCGGTGTGCAGGCGTCCACCGGCGGCCTTGGCGATGCGCCGGGTAAATGCGTCGTTGGCCACAAATCGGGCAAGGAACCCCTCCAATCCTTCCACGCCCCATGTCATTGGCATGGCCTCGCGGAATGGCATGCCGCCAAGGCGGGTTCTGAGCGCTTCGGCATCCACCGCCAACGGTTTTTCCGAGGCAACAAGAATCAGATCTGTGACCTGCGAGAGCCACACGGAAACGTGGGGAAACTCGCTGCCGATGGTCGCCAGAGCACATAGAATCGCCTCGTTGCTTATTTCGTAGCCCTGAAGGAACTGCAGAAAAAGACCCCCGTCTTCGAGACGCGCCCGACAGCTGCGATAAAATTCACGCGTGAAAAGGTTGGCAATACCAGCCCGGTAAAGGTTCGACGGTTCGGAAAAGATCAGATCGTACTTTCTGCCGGAGACGAGCAGCTTTTCGCGCGCGTCTCCGATGGTCACATGAACCTTCGGATTTTGGAGCGCATCGCGGTTCACAGGAGCACAATCTTCGGCCACACGGACGATTGCCGATTCCAACTCGATGACGTCCACCCTCTCGACTTCTTCAACAGCCGCGAGCCACCCGCAGCTGGAACCCGTGCCAAGCCCCACGACCAGCACATTCTTCGGATCGGGATGAAGCGCCGCGCCGATGAGTCCCCCCATGATTTGCGTGCCAGCATCGCTAACGGAGGAGCCGTCGCTCTTTCCATCCACGATGAAAGCGATGGCTGCCGTATTCATCAGGGCGACGCTGCTTTCCCAGCCTTCCTCCTCCCAGATCAGGGCGCGATTGAGTGCGTTGCGGGCCTTTTCAATGGCGTTCGGAGTGCGATTTCCGAAGTCCGACCTCCCCGCCCCGATCCCTCCGTGGCGCCATACGGCCGTGGGGCCGGACGCAAAAAGACAGGCGGTCGCTGCCCCGACAAGTGCAAGCGGCGCCGATCGGAACCGACGTTGCACACCTCTGCCGAGCGTCCAGTCCAGCAACAACGCCCCCACCGCCAGAATTCCAAGGAGCACGACAACCGCCTTCCATAAACCCACGGCTCCGAGCAATGGCATCAGGCCAAACCCACCTCCGAGGGCGCCAAGGATGGCCCCCACCGTATTCGCGGCATAGACCCTTCCGGTTTGCACGCCCACCGCCTCGCGCCCACTGCCCATGACCGCCAGCAACAACGGAAATTGAAACCCGGCCACCGCCGCAGCAGGGAGAACCACGCAGGCAGCCGCCAGAAACCAACCGACTGACACTCCGCCAAATCCGAGCAACGACAGATCCCGCAATCCGAGCGTTAGAAACGCGATGCTGTCCCCCGCGGCAAACGGCACCGCAATGCACAACGCCTGCAGCGCGCAGCTCCACGCGAAATGAACGAAACGCGGGCGAACACCGCTCATGCTCAGTGAATACACCGCCCCGCCAAGCCCGATTCCGAGCAGCGCCGTCGCAAGCACCACCCCAAAGGTATAAGTCGAGCCGCCAAGAATGGGCGTCAACATGCGGTACCAGACCAGTTCCATCAGAAAGAACACCAGTCCGCTCGCACAGGACGCCGCCAGCACAAACAGACCACCGACTCGACCCGTTGCTCCGAGCTTCGAACCCTCCGGCCCCATGGGCTTCGCAGCCATCCCGCCATCGGGAAGAGCTGTTGCCGTGTCCGGCGTGATGTCCTTCGAGCGCGCTGCGTCCAAGGCAGCCGCCCGTCGTGACAATACCAGTGCGCAAATCGCCACAACCAGATTCAAAAGGCACGCCACCCAGACCGACATTCGCGCGCCAAATTGTTGCACAAGAAAAAATGTCGTCAGCACCACGCCCAGGCATGCGCCGAGAGTGTTTAAGCCATACGCGAGCGCGACCCGACGTCGTGCCGAATCCCCTGCACATTCAACCGAACGCGCAATGGCCGGAAGCGTACCGCCCATGAGGAATGTTGGCGGCAATAAAACGAGCGCCGAGAGAACCAAACGAACCACTGCACCTCCCGCTGTGCCCAGGATTTCCGTGCCCCCGGCTGCAATGTATATCGCGCGCACACCCTGAAGCAGCAGCGGGCTGCACGCGGCAAGTATGGCGATCCCAAACTCCAGCAGGGCATAAAGTCGCAGCGGCGCAATCCACGATTCAGATCGGCGCCCCAACGCCAGGCTGCCCCATCCAAGCCCCGCCATGAAAATTGCGAGCACAGCTGCCGTGGCCGGAGTGCTTGCGCCGAAGATCAGGCGAAACTCCCGAAACCAGACAGTCTGATACACAAGCGAAACACAGCCGGAAACGGCTACCAAACTGGCAATCCCGGCCAGCGGAACGGCAGCTTCCCCATTGGACCGCACGGAATTCTGAATCATGAGCACCTTTATCCAACCTTCTCCGCCTCAATCATGTCGAGCGCAAATCCCCAAACCTGAAGCAGGTTGTCGTCGGATACCCAAGCGAATTCCCTGCTTGGCCGCGCGCCCCGCGCATGCCATGCATGTTACATGGTATCGCTTATCGCTCCGTCGTTGCTTGCAGCGGATTACGGCCGGTTCGCCGAGGAAGCCCGTGCTGCGGAGGCGGCCGGCGCCGACTGGCTGCATCTCGATATCATGGACGGCCATTTCGTCCCCAACATCAGCTTTGGCGCAGGTGTAGTCCGCGCAGCGGGGCGCGCCTGCAATCTGCCTCTCGACGTGCATCTCATGATTCAAAAACCAAACGATCACCTTGAGGCATTCCTCGCGATCGACCCAGCCCCGCGCTCGATCACCGTGCATTTGGAAGCCCAGCACGATGTGCCGCAGACGATCGCCAGAATCCGCGCCGCGGGCGTCCAGGCGGGGCTGGCACTCAATCCCCCAACGCCGTTGTCGGCGGCCGAACTTTTTCTTCCGGACATTGACCTGTTGCTTGTCATGACCGTGAACCCTGGTTTCGGCGGGCAGTCGTTCCTAAACAGCACAATCGAGAAGATCGCCGAGGCTGCTGCATGGCGTCGTGAACGGAATGCCTCATGGCATATTGAAGTCGACGGCGGAATTACACCCACCACAGCGGCGCACTGTCGCAATGCCGGCGCCTCTGTGTTTGTCGCGGGCACATCGGTCTTCGGAACCGAAGATTATCGCGAAGCCATCTCAACGCTTCGCAATGCGGTGCGCTGAGCCCTGGGAACGTTTTCGTTCGCTTTTCATGTCCGCAGGCACTATAACTGTGGTGCCCTGCGGTGTACGGGATTCCAACGATATGTCCCGAACCGATGCTTAAAACAAAGCCGGAGGCTTGGCTGAGCCGATTTAATGACATGCCTTGACTGGAAGTCAGGCAAACGGCCAGCGGTCATCCACCTGTTCTTTCGGGAACGGGAACATCGTTACAACGGCACAAGCGGGGCAACCTTTCACAAATTCGAGGCTCCTCGGGTACCGTTTCATCCGCCGCATTGGCGAAAAGCCCCCGACGCCTGCAGAATGGATGCATTCTGATTCCAGCCAGAGGTTGATCCCGCAGCCTCTTTCCGGCAATATTGCCCTGCCATGACTCTTCACCCGTCCGCATCGTCAAACCGGCGCGCTTTCCTCCGGACAGCCGCCGTTTCCGCCGCCGCTGCAGCCTTGGGCCTGCCACGTCTTCGGGCAGAACAACAATCCGCCACTGGCACCACTACGGCATCATCGCCCCCCAACCCCACACAGGGCGGAGGGTTTTATCGTTATCGCCTTGGGCAATTCGAGCTGACACTTATTAGCGACGGTTTTTTCCCCGCTCCGCCCGAAGCGCTCTCCGTTAATGCCGAGCCCGAAGTACGTAACGCCGAGCTGACCCATCGGTTTTTGCCAGAGGATCAGCCGTTGACCGCGCACATCAACGCGCTGTTCGTCAAGGCTCCCGGCATAAACCTGCTTGTCGATACGGGCAGCCCTGAAGGCGCATTTGGCCCTGGGGCCGCCAAGTTCCATTCCAATTTCAAGGCTGCCGGGCTTGATGCGGACACCGTGGATGCTGTGTTCCTGACGCACCTGCATCCGGATCATCTCGGGGGCCTCCTCGATGCATCCGGCGCCTCCCGCTTTCCCAATGCCGAGCTGTTGTTTACCGCGCCCGAGAAGGAGTTCTGGGCCGCAAACCCCGCACTCGACACCATGCAGAATACCGATGAAATGAAAAATACCATCCGCAGTGTGGCGGCCGGCCTTCTCGACAGCGCAGCCGGCAAAGGCGCAAAGATTGTCGATGACGGCGACACACTCACCGACGGCGTAACGATCGCCATTATGCCCGGGCACACCCCCGGACATGCGGTGCTGCATCTGTCTTCAGGCGGTGAAACGCTCTTTTACATGAGCGATCTGATCCACGGCCCCGCATTACAGTTCCGCCACCCGGAATGGTTTGTGGCGTTCGACAGTCATCCCGAAACCGCTGTTGAGAGCCGCCGCAAAGCGTTCGAACGCGCAGCTGCCGACCGGATGCTCGTCGCCGGAAGTCATCTCACCTTCCCCGCGTTCGGTCATTTGCGGCGTGCCGAACAAGGCTACGATTTCGAGCCTGTCGCTTGGCGTTGGGACGCCTGATCTCCACAGCGCACGCCTGCACAGGCTCCGGGCGGCTGCTGGTTGATTCCGCCTTTAAAAACGCAGAACCCTTCCCAAAAACGCGCGGGCCGCTTCGTTGGGTGGGTGATCAAGAACCTCCTCCGGTATGCCGGCCGCGGCGATCCTTCCCTCAGCGAGAAGGACGACGCGGTCGGCAACCCGCCGCGCAAATCCGAGTTCGTGTGTGACGATCAGGAACTGGGCGCCGTCCGCCCGCAATTCCTCGATCATTTCCAGAACCTCAACTGTCATCTCCGGATCCAACGCGGAAGTGGGTTCATCCAGCAGCAACACGCGGGGTCGGGCTGCCACCGCACGCGCAATAGCCACCCGCTGTTTCTGGCCCCCACTTAACGCCGCGGGTTTTTTGTGTCCATGGTCCTGCAATCGGAATCGCAGCAACAATTCCTCCGCACGCGTCATGGCAGCACCACGATCGAGCTTGTGCACCACGTGCAACGGCAGTGCAATATTCTGCAGCGCATCGAGATGAGGAAAAAGATTGAATGCCTGAAACACAACGCCAAGACGTTTGCGATGCGCCCTAAGCGCGGTCTCATCGGCAAATGGAACCTCCTCATCGTCAAGACGTACCCGGCCTTCATCCGGGTATTCCAGTCCGGCGACAATGCGCAAAAGTGTCGATTTGCCGCCACCCGAAGGCCCAATCAGTGCCACCGCACCAGCGTCCACAAGCGCAAGGTCGATACCGTGCAGCACGGTCTGCGTTCCGAACCGCTTCGTCAGCTGCGACACTTCAAGTTTCATAACGAAACCGCCGCTCCAACCCGCGCGCGAGGAAAGAAATCGGAAGGGTGAGAATCAGGTAGCCCACGGCAAGCGGCACGTAGGATTCGAGGGTGCTGTACGTGGTTGCCGCCACATTCTGCGCGTTAAACGCAAATTCGCTCACAGCCACCACGGACAACAGAGAAGAATCCTTGATCAACGAGGCAAACTGCCCGGCAAGCGGTGGCAGGACCTGGCGGATGGCCTGCGGGAATACGATGTACCGATAGGTCTGTATTGTCGTGAACCCCGCTGCCAGGGCAGACTCGCGCTGTGATGCGCCCACGCTGTCTATGCCGGCCCGCACAATCTCTCCAATGTACGCGCCGGCAAACAGCGCAAGGGCCAGCACACCGGCAGCATACCGATCACGCAGCCCGAAGGCATCGCCCACGATATAGAACAAAATGAGGATCTGAATGAGCAACGGCGTACCACGGATCAGCTCCACATAAAGATGCGATGCGGCCCGCAACGGAAGCAGCCGCGACCGGCGCGCAAGCGCGGCCCCCACCCCGAATGCGACGCTGGCTGCCAGCGCGACTGCAGACACCCCAAGTGTAACCAGCCATCCCTGCAGAAACACCGCGCGATATTCCCACACGCTTTCCCACTGCCAATCGTAGCGGGAACGTTGCAAGGCGAAAAACAATAGCCCACACAGAAAACTCAACACCAGCCCGCCATTGAGCCAGAGCAGCAGCTCAGACGCGGGACCGCGGCGGGGTGCGAGGATCATAGGCGGAATCGTGCCACGCAGATCCGCCCAGACGCAAAACCAATCCGGCAAAGCTCCATTCGCTGCCCCGCATGCGGCAGGGAACACTCCATCCACATCGTTCTCAAGCCCGGCCCATGTATGTCCCGTTGCGTGTGTCGACTTTCACCACTTCCCCTTCGTTGATGAACAACGGCACCTGAATGATTTTGCCCGTCTCAAGCGTCGCAGGTTTCTGGACGTTACTGGCGGAATCGCCCTTCACGCCTTCGGGCGATTCGACAACCTTCAAATTGACGGAGGAAGGCAGCTCGAGATCCACCGGTTTGCCTTCGGCATACAGAACTTCGACAGCAAGATTCTCGATAAGGTAATCCTTCGCCGGAGCAACGAGATCGGCCTGGAACGTGACCGTCTCGTAGGTGTCAGGATCCATGAAATGATAGCCCTCATTATCGCTGTAGCTGTACTCGAGCTTTTTGCGTTCCATATCCACGGTCTCCACTTTGTCATTGGAGCCGAAGCGTACATCGCTCGATTTTCCGGTACGCACGCTCCGGAGGATGGCCTGCACAAATGCGCGCAGGTTGCCGGGAGTGCGATGCTGAAGTTCAAGCACGACGCACACATCGCCATTATACTTGATGGCCATGCCTTTGCGGAGGTTGTTGGCTGGGATCATGGGTTGGAACAGATTTGAAGAAGAGGGCTGAATAAAGGCGGGCCACCGCCGCACGGCAACCGAAAACGTCACTCGCCGGGATATGTCCGGTTCCAAACCGCCTCGGCAAATCGCCGTGCCGCACTGGCAATCTCCCGCGCGGCCTCGCCATACACCGGGGCGAAACGGGGTCGGAACCACGGAGTTAACCCTGCAACATCATGAAGCACCAGGACCTGTCCGTCGCAATCTGCTCCGGAGCCAATGCCGATTGTCGGAATGCCCGCAGCGCGGGTGACCATGCCCGTGGCTTCGCTGTCCACCAATTCCAGTACTATCGCAACCGCACCGGCACCTTCAACCGCAGCCGCGTCTTCAAGAATCTGTCGGCGTGCAGTCTCTCCACGTCCTTTCATCAGGTATCTGCCCCCCTCCTCTCGAACTCTTTGAGGCAACATGCCTATGTGTCCGACCACCGGAATGTCTTCGTCGGAGATTGCACGAATCTGTCCGGCTTTATCCACTCCACCTTCAAGCTTCACAGCATCCGCGCCCACGGCCGTAAGCCGGCACGCATTAGCGGCCGCAAGCTCCGGTGTGCGGTCGCTTTCATATGGCAGATCCACGACAATCGCCGCATCCGGCGCCCCGCGCCGCACAGCTTCCGCGTGTCGCAGCATGTCGTCCATCGTGACGCCGACAGTATCAGGCAGACCGAGGGACACCATCCCAAGGGAATCGCCTACCAGAATGAGATCGACACCTGACTCGGCCACAAGTCGGGCAGTCGGATAGTCGCATGCTGTAAGCACAGCGAGCGGTCGGCCAAGCCCAGCCGGGTTCAGGGTTTTCAGAAGCCGTTCGCGGCTGGGAGTTTGCATGGCTCACGCTGCGTCATTACGCGACCTCAGCCAGAAAAAAAGGCGGCGGAGCACCCGCCCCGCCGCCCGCCATGAAACCGCCCTGTACCCCAGGGCAGGATGTTTTCCGCACCCGCTTTGATCGAGGCTAAAAATGCACCCGAACACCACCGCCAAACACGTGCTGGCGGAAATCCGTGATCGCTTCGATCGACTGGAAAGACATGTATTTGTATTCCGCAAACAAGCCGAGACGGTCGTTAAACAGCATGAACTCGCCGCCGACGAGAAGTTGATATGCCCAACCCCAATCACCCACATCCTCGACACTCACGTCTTCGCCCCCAATCGTTCCAGTGGAATCATTTGTGTCGAATCGCACGCCGCCGATGCCCAATCCGACATACGGCTCGAACGCTCCGAGATCCAGACGCACCATGCCGCCCACCATCATGACCCATGCGCCAAAATTTGTATCCACCACCAAGGGCACACCGTCGAGTGACCCTTCTCCTTCAAGCTTGCCACCCGTATAAAGCACTTCCGCCTCCAACGCGAACTTGAACAGGCCGCTGTCAGGAAACAACCAACCACCTTTAAGACCTAATAAACCACCGGGTGTATTGTCGACATCCACCCGAAAGTTGCGACCATCGAATGCCTGCAAATCAACCTGGGCACGTTGTGTATTGGTAAACGCACCAATCGCACCCACGTAACCATGACCATTCGGGGAACCGGGATCGTAATACTCACCGCCCTGATCGACGCCATCATAATAGTAGGGACCTGCAAGAGCCTGTGAATAACTTCCAGGCAGTCCCGTTGCTACGACGCAGACTGTGAATAACTTTTTGCACATGGACGGTTTCATGTGAATATCTTTTCGCTGTTCCTCTCCGCGTAGTCAACGTTTTTTTCTCGCTTCCAATCGCTTTTTTATCTCGAAAACCTGTACCCTCCTCGTTCGCTCCCACTCAATCGCCCGCGTCGCGTGTTCAGCGGTCCAAATGTCTTTCCGCTGGCCAATTGACTTCACACCGCCTCCCCACGACATTATCCCTACCCAAATCCATGTGGTCCATTCTTCTGACCCTGCTCACCGCAGGCTTTCTTATGATCGTCCTCGAGATGTTTTTGCCCGGGGGCATCATGGGCCTGCTTGGTGCCCTCGCGATTGTCGCCGGCATCGTGTACGCCTTCACCGAGCTGGGGCCGGGTGTCGGCACGACGGTGTTGGTCGCAGCAGCCCTCGCCGGGATTGTGATGTTCGCGTTGTGGATGCACTTTTTCCCGCGTAGCCCCGTCGGAAAGCGGCTCACCCTCAATTCGTCCATGTCCGGCGGCACGTCATCCGCAGATCACGCCGGATTGCTGGGCAGAACAGGGCACGCAATCACAATTCTGCGCCCATCGGGTACCGCCGAAATCGAGGGTCTTCGCGCGGATGTCGTGGCGGAAACCGGCGTAATCGCAAGCGGGGCCACCATTGAAGTTGTCAAAGCCGACGGTATGCGCATCGTTGTGCGGGAGGTCCGTTGAGCCCATCGTGCTACGCGAGGTGGTCCGGCCTCCGTATCCACACGCCACGTTGCATTCGTAACCCGAAACTCATAAGGGCTTAGCGCCTGTTCCACCCGATGATTGCCTTTTCCTGATTTTCTTTTTTTTCTTCCCTGCTTGTTTTCCGTTTCCAAATAACCTGTTAGCAAACCCACAAATCCTTATGCCAGGCCTTCCTCCTCAAGTCATGATCGCTGTGTTCGCCGTCCTCGGCATCGCGGCGTTTGCGTTCGTCATCATCCTTTTCAATTTCCTCGGCCTCTGGTTGCGCGCCTTGATCGCCGGGGCGCCTGTCGGCCTTTTCAACATGGTCGCGATGCGGCTGCGACGTGTGCCGGTCGGGCTCATCGTCGATAACCGCATCACCGCAGTCAAAGCCGGCCTGGACCCCACCACCAACCAGCTCGAAGCCCATTATCTCGCTGGCGGCAATGTCGAGCAGGTTGTCCTCGCGCTCATTGCGGCGGACAAAGCTGGCATCCCTCTGAATTTCGACCGCGCCTGCGCAATTGATCTGGCCACCAAAGGCACCGGCAAAACCGTGTTGGAAGCCGTAAAAACCAGCATCAACCCCAAGGTCATTGATTGCCCCAATCCCGCCAGCGGCAAGACCACAATTGACGCTGTGGCCAAGGACGGCATCGGGGTGCGCGCCCGCGGCCGTGTCACAGTGCGTTCCAACCTCGAACGATTCGTCGGTGGTGCTACCGAAGAAACCATTATTGCCCGCGTCGGTGAAGGCATCGTCACTTCCATCGGCTCAGCCGAGACCTACAAGGAAGTGCTGGAAAATCCGGATCGCATCTCCAAACACGTCCTTGAGCGGGGCTTGGACAGCGGCACCGCGTTCGAAATTCTTTCCATTGATATCGCTGACGTGGACATCGGCGAGAACATCGGTGCCAAACTCCAGGCCGAACAGGCCGAGGCGGACAAGGTGGTCGCACAGGCCCGCGCGGAAGTTCGCCGCGCAGCCGCGGTGGCTAGCGAACAGGAAATGCGCGCGCGCGTGCAGGAAATGCAGGCCAAAGTCGTGGAGGCCGAAGCGCAAATTCCGCTCGCCATCGCCCACGCGTTCATGAACGGCAATCTCGGCATCATGGATTACATGCGACTCAAAAACGTCGAAGCCGACACGGACATGCGGCGCTCGATTTCCGGTAAAGATCCCAAGGAGGGATTGAGCCAGTAAGCCGACGCGCGGCGCAGGATCTGCGCAACCGCGCCGTCCTCCCACCATGGAACAGGCGATCCTCATTCTGATCATCCTGTTGGTCAGCTTCCTGAACTGGGTGTTCAGGGAGGGCGGCCTGCGCGACCTGATGCAGGGCCGAGGCGAACCAGACCAAACTCCGGCTCGGCCTGCAACCCGACCTGGATCCCGGCCTTCCCGGCCTGTGACAGGCGAATCCGAGGAAGAAGAACGGGTGCGTCGCTTTCTGGAAGCGCTCGGTCTGCCACCCGACGAGGCAGCCCCGATACCGCAGCCTCAGCCCGTAGCGCCTCCGCCGCCTCCTCCTCCACCGCCAAAGCCCGTTCCTCATACCGTGGCTCAAGGTGCCCGTTCCATCCGCGATGCGATGGAACGTCAAAGCAACACAGGGAACGCGTTCATGCATCGTCGCGAGCTAAAGCCGCCTGATCCGGAGAGCCTGCTAACCGCGCGAGAACTTGCCGCTCTCGAACGGGTGCGGGCAGACAAATCGACGTGGGGGACGCGCGACCCTGCCAGGCGTCGCACCCCGGTGCGCTTTCAGGATCTGCTCGGCACGCCGGACGCTCTTCGCAAAGCCATCGCCCTGCGAGAAATCCTTGGACCCCCGAGGGCCTTCGAGCCGGAGATCGATCTGCCTACACTCGGGCGGAAGTAACGCCGACCCTACGCCTCGCGCACAGGGAGTGGAGATCGCGTTGCTGGAGCAATCTCCCCATGCGACAGCCTCCGACTGCCCTACCCATCGAAACCGGGTCACACCCGGCAGGATGTCGCCTCTATCCCCCACCGGCATCGCACGCGGTTGTGCCGCGCTCAAACCCGGCATCAAAAGGGTCTCGACCGCAAAACACCACCAGATCCGTCGGCATCTGCGATTCGATTGCGTGCGCACACCCTTCGTCATCCGTCCAGCCGAGACACGCTGCGTGCAAGGCATGCCGCGATAACAGCAACCGCCGCTCCAACGCGTGCGTCCATCCTGTCTCGATAAATTCCAGATACAGCCGTTCGTCCGGACCGTAGAGTTTGTCGCCGACAATCGGAAAGCCTGCGTACGCAAGGTGCACGCGAATCTGATGGGTGCGTCCGGTGACAGGCCGCGCTTCGATGAGACTGAATCGATCGCCATTGGACGTCTGCCGCTGAAATCTTTGCAGCACGCGAAACTCTGTACGGGCCGTTTTCCCGGCCGGATGAACGCCATGCTTGAGCCACACGACAAACGGTTCCACCTCCCCCAACCGCAGCATCGGCGCATCGATGGAGAATTCTTCTTTCTCCGGCCATCCCCAGGTCACCGCAAAGTAGCGTTTTTGCATGGCACGCCGTTTCATAAGGCGGCCAAGCTCTGCCGACGCGCGCTGCGTTTTGCCCACAAGCACAATCCCGCTTGTCTCACGATCGAGCCGGTTCACGATGGAAAAACGCGCCCCGGAAACGCGCTCGCACGCCAGCAGATCATTCATTTCATCGCGCAACGTGCGCGGCCCGCCCGGTTTGGACGGGTGAACAAGCATGCCGGGCGGCTTGTCAATGGCAATCCAACCTTCGGTTTCCGCGAGAATAGAAAGACGCCGGCCAACCGGGCGCTGCTCCGGAAAGTCCGCGCCGCGGGGAGCGGAAGGACCGCCGTCGTTCATGTGGTGTTCAGGTTGCGTGCCACAGCTTTTCCTGAGCTGCGGCGCAGTCAACTCCCGAAGCCATTTGCGTTGGCCACCGGGCTGCACACTTTAATAACCTCATGTCCATGGCAACTCCCACAGAATCGCACGCTGCGGCAGATGCGGCGAGCGCAGCCGGCGATTCCGCGCAGGTGCCCATGGTGCGTGTTGAAGCCGTTTCACGCGTTTATCGCGGCGCGGGTGCGCCGGTCACTGCCTTGAATAGCGTCTCGTTCAATCTCGCGCCGGGAGAATTCGTGGCGATCACCGGGCCGAGCGGCGCGGGCAAAAGCACTCTGCTGCATCTTTTGGGCGGGCTCGACCGCCCGGATCGCGGGCAGGTCTATGTCGCCGGGTTGGCATTGCATGATGCGGGCGACAAGGAACTTACGCACTATCGCCGGACGCAGTTGGGCATGATCTTTCAGTTCTTCAACCTCATGCCCGCATTGACCGTCGAGGAGAACGCCGCGCTTCCGCTGCTTCTCGCCGGGGTTGAACGGGGTGCCGCTTCGCGGCGTGCGCGTGAAATGCTCGATCTGGTGGGACTCAGCCACCGGCTTTCGCACGGCGTGCACCAGCTCAGCGGCGGCGAAATGCAGCGCACCGCCATTGCACGGGCCCTGGTTCATAAACCGGGACTGCTCCTCGCGGATGAACCGACCGGCAACCTCGATTCTGCGAATGCGGAACAGGTTCTCGGCCGGCTGGCAGCCGCCGCCCGGGCCACCGGCGCCACGCTGGCGCTGGTTACGCACAGCGCCGAGGCAGCCGCCAGAGCACCGCGCCGCCTTGTCATACAGGACGGACGCATCGCAGAGGATCTGCGGTCCGTACTATCTCCTACACCGGTGCATTAATTGCGCAGCCACAGCGGCATGCTATGCTAAAAGGCTGCACCCTGAGGGATGCTCCCTGCCCGGTTCCACTTCGACATGCGCACACAAAACACACGAGACGATCGTTCCCCCAAGAAAGATGGGGATGGCAGCAATGGCGGCCCCGGCGATCCCAATTTCAACTGGCGCGGCATCGTGCTGTTCATGATCGCGTTCGCACTCATCGGCGGCGCCTTCATTTTTCCGCGCTCGCAGGCAGATTTCGAGATTTCCTATAGCCGCTTCCAGGAATTGCTCCGAGCCAACCGCATTGTTTCAAGTCCGGAACAACCGCTGGAACTAGTGGTCGATCAGGGCAGCAGCACCCAAACTCTTCTCGGATCCTACATTGCAACCCCTGCGCAGGACGCTGAAAACGCCCCACCGCCAATCCTGGATGAAAGCGAGACGGCTGCGCCAGCCAGTGTGTCGCGAGGCGGTGCCTCGGGCACATCGGGGCTCCGCCGGTTTCGGACGACGTTGTTCCTGACATCAAGCGGCGAATTGGAAGCGCTTCTCGCCGAACACAAGCTGGAGCTGTCACGCATCGCATCGAACAGCAATTTCGCTGCGACGCTGCTTCTCACCTTTCTGCCAGTGTTTCTGTTGTTGCTGATGCTTTATTTTTTCTTTCGCCAACAGATTCGCATGGCTGGCAAAGGCGCACTCAACTTTGGAAAAAGCAAGGCGCGCATCCTTGCCCGCGACCGCAACAAAGTCACCTTCAAAGACGTGGCCGGTGCGGACGAAGCCAAGGATGAAGTTCAGGAGATCGTCGAATTCCTCAAGGATCCGAAGCGATTCCAGAAACTTGGCGGGCGCATTCCCAAAGGTGTTCTGATGGTTGGCCCTCCCGGCACGGGCAAAACGCTCCTGGCCCGCGCAATTGCTGGCGAGGCGGATGTGCCTTTCTTCAGCATCAGCGGTTCGGATTTCGTGGAAATGTTTGTGGGCGTCGGGGCTTCTCGCGTACGCGACATGTTCGAACAGGGCAAGAAAGCGGCGCCCTGCCTGATCTTCATCGATGAAATCGATGCGGTCGGACGCCATCGCGGCCATGGCCTTGGCGGGGGCCACGATGAACGTGAGCAAACGCTCAACGCGTTGCTTGTCGAAATGGATGGCTTCGACACGCAGGAAGGCGTCATCATTATCGCGGCGACGAATCGTCCCGATGTGCTGGACCCGGCGTTGTTGCGCCCCGGACGTTTCGACCGTCAGATCACCGTCAACCTGCCCGATGTGAAGGGTCGCGAGCACATCCTCAACGTGCACGCCCGTAAGATTAAAGTGGCCGAAAATGCCGACATGGCCGTGATCGCACGCGGCACCCCGGGATATTCCGGGGCGGAACTCGCCAACGTCATCAACGAAGCCGCTCTGCTCGCGGCACGCCGGGGATTAAAAGCGGTCGGCATGCCCGAACTGGAAGAGGCACGCGACAAGGTGCGCTGGGGCAAAGAACGGCGGAGTCTCGCCATGAGCGAGGGGGAAAAAACCTCCACGGCATGGCACGAAGCGGGTCACGCCCTTGTAAGCGTTCTCCTTGAACACACCGATCCGCTTCACAAAGTCACCATTATTCCGCGCGGACACGCGCTGGGTATGGCCATGTACCTGCCGGAGGGAGACAAGTACAGTCTCCAACGTAAAGCAGCGGTGGATGGTCTTGCCGTGGCTGCAGCCGGACGAATCGCGGAAGCGCTTTATACCAGCGACATTTCGACCGGCGCCTCCAGTGATATCAAACAAATGACGCGCATGGCCCGAAAAATGGTCTGCGAATGGGGCTTCTCGGAGGCTATGGGCATGGTCGAATATGGCGAGCACGAAGATTATGTCTTCCTCGGGCGCGACATCTCCCGCTCTCGCGATTACAGCGAGGCGACCGCGCAGGAAATTGATTGTGAAGTGCGCAAGCTCTGCGATGAAGCCTATAACAAGGCTTCTGAACTTATTCATGGCAATAAACCTAAACTCGAAGCGATTGCCCGTGCGCTGCTCGAATACGAAACCCTCGATGGCAGCATGGTGAAAGACATCGTCGAGCACGGTCGCATGCTTAATCCCCCGGCACGCCGCCCGGCAGAACCGCCTGCACCGCCAAGCCCGGAGACGCCCGCCTCGCAGGAAACATCTGACGAATCGGAGGACGACGGGCCGTTGCCCGGCCTCGCAGGAGCCCCGGCAGGAGCCTGACGTTCTCCCGTATCGCCGGCCTGCATGCTTGCCCGACGCATCATCCCGTGCCTGGACGTGACGGATGGTCGCGTTGTGAAAGGGACAAAATTTGTCAACCTGCGCGACGCAGGCGACCCGGTCGAAGCCGCCGCCGAATACAACAGGCAGGGCGCGGATGAACTTGTTTTCCTCGATATCACCGCCTCAAGCGACGGACGCGCGACGATGATCGATGTGGTGGAACGCACAGCCGGCCAGTGTTTTATGCCGCTAACCGTGGGCGGTGGCATCCGGCGTGAGGAAGACATTCGCGCGATGCTGCTTGCGGGAGCGGACAAAGCCAGCCTCAACACCGCAGCCATCGCGGAGCCGGACGTCATCCGCCGCGCCGCCCGCGCGTTCGGCAGCCAGTGCGTCGTCGTTGCAATCGACGCAAAACGCGATCCCGCGCGGGGGGCATGGACAGTCTACACGCATGGAGGACGCAAGCCCACCGATCTCGATGCCGTGGAATGGGCCAGGGAGGCAGTGCGCCTTGGCGCCGGCGAAATTCTGCTCACAAGCATGGATGCAGACGGAACGAAAGCCGGTTACGACATTGCGCTTACGCGCGCCGTCAGTTGCGCGGTCACCGTGCCCGTCATCGCAAGTGGTGGTGCCGGGACGTTGGAGCACCTCGCCGAAGCCCTGGACGACGGGCGGGCCGATGCTGTGCTTGCCGCCAGCATCTTTCATTTCGGTGAATTCACAATCGCGCAGGCGCGCGAATTTCTGTCAGCACGCGGAGTGCCCGTGCGGAGGTGAGCACCTCCGCGACGGTTACACCGCCGCGATCCGGACGGCCCGCGTCTTGTCGAGTTTGAGCACTCCGCCCTCGTCAAACTTAGGCTCAGCCTTTGGGTCGGACAGCTTTTCGCCGCGCCATTTCACACTGCCGCCTTCGATCAGACGCCGGATTTCACTCCTCGACTTCTGCAATCCGAACCCCTCCGCATAAGCACGGGCGATGACAGACATCACATCCCGCTTAACGCCCACGCCGAGCGCGATCTTCGGCAATTCGGCGTCCTCCAGATTTCTTTTGCTGAACCGCGTGTTAAAATCCTCAAACGCCTCGCGCGCCGCTTCCGCAGAATGAAACCGCTGCACAACCGCCGATGCGAGCGCTTTCTTGGCCTCCATCGGATGGATGTCTGACGGACAGTCCCGCAGCAACAACAAGGGATACCAACGGCCCATCAGCTCGTCCGATACGCTCATGATCTTGCCAAACATTTCGTTCGGCACCTCCGTAACGCCAACGGCGTTGCCCAGACTTTTGCTCATCTTCTGAGAGCCGTCCACCCCTTCCAACAAAGGCAGCAACATGGCTACCTGCTCGGGTTGCCCCTCTTCCCGCTGTAAATCGCGCCCCACAAGAATATTGAATAGCTGATCCGTACCCCCAATCTCTACGTCGGCCCGCACCTTCACCGAATCCCACCCCTGCATGATCGGATATTGAATCTCGTGGGCGCGCACCGGTTGCCCTTTGTCAATGCGCGCGCGGAAATCTTCGCGCTGAAGAAGTTGTTGCAGTGTGATGCGGCTGTTCAACCTGATAACCTCCTCGAAGGGCATCAGCTCAAACCATTCTCCATTGAACACCGTGCGTGTTTTCTCCGGGTCCAGAATTTTCATGGCCTGATCACAGTACGTGCGGGCATTGGCCATGACCTGATCGTGAGACAGCTGAGGCCGCGTTGCAGACCGGCCGCTCGGATCGCCAATCATCGCCGTGAAATCACCAATGATGAGCACGGCTTCATGCCCGAGGTCCTGAAACTGGCGCAGTTTGGTCAATCCGATCGTGTGACCAAGATGAATGTCAGGCGAGGTGGGATCCACTCCGTATTTCACCCGCAACGGCCGTTTCAACCGCAGTTTGTCTTCGAGTTCCTTTCTGCTGATCAGCTCTGCAGTGCCTGTAAGGAGCTGTTTCAGCGCTTCCGCGGGGGTTGGCATGTTCGTGCTGCGGCGGCTCATTCGTTGCGGTTCAGAATTTCCCGGACTTCATCGATCGTCAACGGACGTCCGCGTGTATCGAAAAGGTTGGGGTTACGATCCGCCACGGGAAGCTCGAATGGGCCACTTCCGCGCGGGACAGGTTGATCCGCATCCTGCACCCGCCGTGGAGGCG
>CAZZCL010000021.1:0-38534 GCA_964652295.1 uncultured Chthoniobacterales bacterium | reverse complement strand
CGGCCAGGATGTGCAGGCGGCGGGTCGACGCCCAGACCCTGGCGCTCGAGCGCCCGTTCAATAACCACGCGCGGCACAGCCCGGCCACTCGCCGTTCTTGTGAAAAACTCAGCTGCGCCCTCGCGCAGGACCACATGGAGCACAACACTTTCGTAGGCAGGATTGGCGCCATGACCGTGCCGTTCCCAATCGCGATCGGCCGGGTCGATCTCGATGGCCCCTCCGCGAAGCTCGCCGTCGATTTCCACGGCGGCATGGACGAAGTCCGGACCGGCTTCACGATTCCATTCGCCGAACTGGATCACACGGATCGTCTCGCCCTGCATTCCCCGAAAGGTGCAGCCAAAATCCCCGGCAAACCAGCGTGCCTGAATTTCGTGTTCAGGAGTTTCAGGCGCCAGTTCGAAGAGACTCTCTTCGCGCAGGGTGGCAGGCAGCCCGTTTAACGCACTGTCGTACAGCCGTTCACAATCGTTGGACGGATCGATGCCATGCATGACGCGGAAATCGGGATCCCAAATCCTTCAGCCTTCGGAAGAAGCAGCCCGCTTCGGCTTCAGTTCCGCAAGCAGCTGCTTCAACGCTTCGACTGCGGGCACCCGCGGAGCCCGATCCAAGGCGTATTTCACAAGCCGGATCGCCTCCTGCCTTCGTCCGCCGCGGACGTGGGCGTCGGCCTCGACGCATATGGTGCGCACAACATCGCGCATGTCGCTGTACCGCCGACGCGCCTCGCGGAAAGAGCGTCCGGCCGCCTCGTGATCGCCGTCGTGGAGCTGCAGCAAACCCAGCCCCTCAAAAATCAGCCCGCTGTCAAACCGCCTCCCCGCTGCGGCAAGATTCGCCACACCGGCCTCTGCTCCCTGAGTATACCACACCAGCGCTCCGTCCCGATATGCGAGCCATTCCCGGGAATCTGCCGTCTCCGGCAGCGGTTCTGCGCTGTTGTTCCACCGGGCGTAAGGCCGGTAGAGCGGGTCGCCCACGAAGGTATTCATCCAACTGACAGCGCGTGTGGCAGCGTAGGCGCTTTCGGCAAACGTCATGCCGCTGGTAAGCCGGTCCACGAACAGATCGATCTCGGTTGTAAACTGAAGATACGGTTCCGCCACGTTGCCGAACGACGCGCAGGCACCCCGCGCAACCAGGGGACCCGTCCAATCAAGATCTTCATCGCGAAGGGTTGTGGCACTGAAGGAATGGATATGCGCTGCCACAGCGCCACGCGCAAAAAAGAAGTTTTTATCCTTAAACGGACCAGTGACGTGGCGGGTGTACCACCCAAAGTACAACGCGGCAGCGTCCATGGGAAACGCCTCGGGAAACACGCCGGGCGAGGGGTTATCGACAACCTGCACCCCACGTATGCGCAGCAGGTCCGCAGCTTTTCCCAACCAGACATCACCATCTTTATATCCGCCTTCGCTGATGCTGCGGCTGTCTATGTAAGCCCTGCCAAGCAGGCCGTACCGTTCCGCCAGTACACTATCGAGGATCATACGGCGCACGGCGGCTTCGGACGGTCCATCCAGTCGGCACACCGCCAGAAGCGGCGCGCCTGCGAACTCCATGATCGGCTGAAAGGAGCGGTAGTACGGATTGTTCAACGCACCGGTGATTTGCGTGCTGAAAAGGCCCAATGCGGCGAGTTCAGAATCCACCGCCGCATCATTGCGGCCCTGTAACGGCCCCGGCACCTCGGTGGCATCGCCAGGGTATGGTTCCGCAACACCGGCAATCCGCAGCGGAATGCCGCGCATCAGCGCCAGGAAACGGATGCGCGACTGAACAATGCGAGGTTCGCCATCCGGCGCGAGCTTCCACCAGCCTTGCTCAACGAATGCACGCCGCAACGGCGCGGCAATGGCAGCGTCGAATTCGTCCCTCCCAATCACTTCCTCCTTCCCGCAGCGAACTCCGACAACCTGATTCCTCGGCACGCCCCGTTGCTCCGCGTAAAAAAGCGCAAGCTCGGTCGATAACGGATCGCGTTCATTGAATACAACCACTGTTGCCTGACGTTCGTTGGCAAGCGCCCGCACCACGGTCTGCGCCTGTGCACAAGGCACCACGGCAGGAATCGCAACCGCTGCCAGAACTCGAAAACCCAACGCCCGCAAGCCCGCCAGCGAGGGCACGCCCAACAATCGCGCCGCAAACCGTTGCGCCGAAAATCGTTGTCCCGACACCGGGGCGGCCCTGCGGCTGGCCTCTCCAGAGCCTCCGCGCCCGGCCTCAGATCCGCCGAACCTTCGTGCCCCATCCGAATCACTATGCATCAGGGAGTTCATACTCCCGACCGCCAGCTTTCCGCCAGCGAAAAGCGCTCCTCAGTTTCCGCGCGCAAACAATCCGTATTTGACAATGCACCGCAACGCGCTGAACCCGTCGCGCCAATTGATTTTTTTACCCTCGGCATAAGTGCGGCCGTGGTACGAAACAGAAACCTCATAAATGCGGGCGCCGAGCCTCGCCACTTTCGCTGTCAGCTCGGGTTCCACCCCAAAGCGCGGTTCTTCGAGTTCGATTCGCTGCAACACCTCAAGGCGGAAAGCTTTGTAACACGTTTCCATGTCGCTGAGGTTGAGGTTGGTGAACATGTTGCTCAACAGGGTGAGGAACTGATTACCGACCGAGTGCCAGAAGTACAGAACGCGATGTGCACCGCCACCGAGGAATCGGGACCCAAACACCACATCGGCGCGCCCATCGCGGATCGGCGCAAGCACAAGGTCGAACTCCTCGGGATCGTATTCCAGATCGGCATCCTGCACGATCACCACGGGAGCGGTACATTCCGCGAACCCGGTGCGCAGGGCGGAGCCCTTTCCACGGTTCACACCGTGTTTAAGCAACCGGATGCGTGGATCCGACGCCGCCAGCTCATCGACGATCCGCACGGTCCCGTCGGACGATCCGTCATCGACAACCACGAGTTCTTTCACACACGGCTGTGCCAGGACGCGATGCACAACGCGCGCGACGGTGTTCTCCTCGTTGAACACTGGCATCACAACGCTTAAACAACGTATGGGCAGATCGTTTTCACCGGCGGAAACCGGACGACCTGCAGTGGACTCGCAAACTGCCATCCGCCGCTTTTAGCCAGATCGCACACCGCGTCCAGAACCGAATCGCGCGCTGCACATGCGCAAGGAGGCGGTCATCCGGCCCGCCGGCAATCCAATCATCCCATGGCGCGTTCCGCAGGCGTGAGATAACACCCCGGATCTGCTGCCCACGGATCACCGGTGGCATGCCACGCGCGCGCCCGAAATCCGCCGCCACATACATCGCAGAAGGCGCACTCGCGGCATTGCGCAGGCAGATATTTGCGTTTGTTGCGCAGCTTCACCAGCAGGTCGTCGCCATCCTCACTCCAGATGCGGCTGAACGGTTTCTGCCGGACATTCCCCAGCGTATAATCTTGCCAGAACTGATCAGGATGGATGTCGCCGCGCGCATCGATGTTTCCAAGGCCGACGCCACTCCCATGGAGGCCGCCCCCGTTCCATTTCAACAATTCTTCGGCAGCGTGCAATCGTCCATTGGCTCCGGCCCCGCGAAGATAGAGCAGCGCGTACGCAGCATCCGCCGGCTGATCGACGGTCAACACCTCGCGCGGAGCGCCTGCGGCCGCCCAGCGTTCCACCCGGGCGAAAATGCGATCCAGCGCCGACCGTGTCGTTTCCGGGTCGAGCCCCTCAAGCGAGGCGCCACGGCCGGTCGGCACAAGGTGATAGAAGCACACGCGCCGGATATCTTTCTCTTCCACAAAATCCAGAATGGCGTCCAAATGTTCCACCGTGTGCTTCGTGAGCGTGAGCCGCAGCCCGGTTTTTTGTCCCACCGCCCGGCAATGTGCAAACGCGTTAACCGCCCCGTCGAAGGCACCCTTGCGCCCGCGAAACGCGTCATGCGCGGCACCAATGCCATCCAGCGAGATCCCGACATAAGAGAGACCGTGTTCATGCAGCCGTCGCGCCATGGTCGCGGTGAGCAGCGTACCATTGGTGGACAACGTCAGGCGCAGCCCACGCTGCCGCGCAGTGGCGACGAGATCCAGAAACCGCGGGTGTGCCAGCGGTTCGCCACCTGAAAGTAACACAGCCGGCACACCGAAATCTGCAAGATCGTCCAGCAACGCGAGGCACTCATCGAAGTTGAGTTCGCCCGGGTAATTCGCGGGAGCCGACTCCGAATAGCAATGGCGGCAATACAGATTGCAGCGCCGCGTAATGTTCCAGACCACAACCGGTCTTCGACTCCCTGCCGAGCTTGCGGCGCCATGGCCGCGGCCGTACCGCAGGTTGTCCGCCGATTGTTCGAGGCCGCAAAGAATGCGTGTGAGATTAAGCATTGTAGGATTCTGTTTTCACCGTCTTGGGAAGCCCTCCTCGCAAACCGGCCGGGCGGTGCGCGCACAGCGGTTCCTGTCCGAGATAATCGCCCGTCACCGCATAAGCCCGCGCGCGGGATCCGCCGCAAACCGTGTTGTATTCGCAGACTCCGCACTTGCCCTGCAACAACGAGACATCGCGCAATTGCCGGAAGAGCTTGTGCTCGCGATAGGTTCCCAAAAGGTTCGACGTGCGCACATTGCCCGCCCCCAGCGGCAGGAAGCCGCTCGGACAAATCTCGCCTGTGTGCGAAATGAAGACGACGCCCTTGCCATCGTTGATGCCGGGCGGAGCCCGCCGCGCCGAGCGATCCAGCGAGCCGGAACGTTGCAGCGTCACGCGCCGATAATGGTGACAGGCCGTCATTTTCACGTCGTACTCCACGCGGCAGGCATGGTCGTGCAGCCGTACAAGCAGATCCTCCACCTCCTGGGGAGTCGGCAGCTCCGCGATCTGCGCCCGCCCGGTTGGCACGACGAGAAACGCCGACCATAACGCCGGCTGAATCTGATCCATTAACCGTCGCATCGCATCGAAATGCGGAATCGTGCCGCTGGTAAAGGTGGTGTTGATCTGGAACGAAATTCCCGCTTCACGGATGCGGTCCAGAATACGGCGGGTCATCACCCACGTGCCGGGCACCCCGCGGAACGCGTCATGCACAGAAGGCGTCGCCCCATCGAGGCTCATTGAAATCCGTGCCACTCCCGCGTCCTTAAGTTTCTGAAAATCCATTTGCGCAAACCGCGCCGTGGCCGAAGGGCTCAATGCCACGCGCAACCCGTGTTTGAGCGCAGCAGCCTCAATCAGCTCCGGCAAATCGCGCCGCATGGCCGGGTCGCCTCCGGTTAAAATCAACAGCTCGGGCCTGCACGCCGCAATATCGTCGATCAATCGCAACCCTTCCTCAGTGGTCAATTGCCCGGGCGCGGGTTGAGACATCGCTTCCGCCCGGCAATGCCGACAGGCCAGCGCGCAGGCGCGCGTGACCTCCCAGATGGCCATCCATGGCGCTTCCCCAAACCGGTAATCCCCAGGCTCACGTTTGGGATGGTCCATGGCGATGTCGACGCTGGCTGCTGGTCGGCCGGAACGAAAAGGCGTCCGCGGGAGGGTAAGCAGGGGTTTGGACAACGGCGTGGCGCTCCGCATGCCCACATCCTGACTGCTCCCCGAAAACTTGCGTGCAGCTTCTTGCTCGATGCTCCGCATTTTTTGCGCTTTGCACCATTGCCCGATTTCATGCTTCCTTGTACTTCGCCGCGCCAATGCGTTATCCCCGACACCTATGCGCAATCTCCTGACCGGTTCCTTCGTCTCGCTGACAGCTGCAGGAGTCCTCCTCTGGCAGTTCGGCGCGCTGCCAAACGCGCTCAAATGGCCGGCGCGCATCGTAATCGCGCTCCTCCTTCTTAATGGCGCACGCCGGTTCGTGCCAGCGTGGCGCTCTCTGGCAGAAAACCTCGCGCGCGCTGCCACATTGGCAGGGAGAGCTGCTGCTTCTGCCATTGGCCGCCATGCCACAGCAATCAAACGCGTCGAACTTGCAACAGCCGTTGTCCTCGTTCTGGCGACCGCTCCGGGAATTCTCAGCGTGGCGTCCGCCATGTCACGCGATTCCCTGATTACCGACGAAATCACTTCCGTCCGCCGTTATTCCGGTCGGGGACCGCTCGAAACAATGACGCGCTATCCCCGCGCCAACAATCACGTCTTCTTCAACCTCATAAACAGCGTGCTGCCAGGAGCGGGCTCGTTCGATCCGCTTCGCGCGCGCATCGTGTCTTTTGCCGCCGCTGCGGTCTTTCTTATTCTTCCGCTGGCTCTGTTCTGGCCCCGCCGCCATTACGCAGCCGGCGCGTTGCTGTTCGCATGGCTGGGCGCCAACCACGATCTGATCGCCTTTCATCTCCAGGGCAGAGGGTACGGATTGCTGGCTCTAATCGCGTTCTTCTCCGCTGCGCTCTTCATGAAATTTCGAGCCGCACAACTCGGGACGGTGGCGCTCCTTGGCGTTTCGGCAGTTATCGGAACATATACACTTCCGTTTTATCTGTTGTTCGGGGGTTGGCTTCTCATCATGCTCTACCTTGAGCGTCCGTCTGTTGCATTGTTCCTTGCAGGCGTCTGGGCGCTTATGGCCGTGGTCCTGCTTTATCTGCCGCTTGCAGGCGACTTTCTGAAAACCGCCGGAAGTTACACAGAGGATTATGGGTTCTCGCTCAACAACCTCGCGTCGCTCAATCGTGCAATCGGACAGTTCTGGCCCATCCCGCCCAAGGTGTCTCCCCTGGCCGAGGCAGCGCTCGCGCTAACAGCCTTCTTCCTGATCGCCGGGATGGCCGGTCTGCATCCGCGCACCCGCCGCCGCGCACTGGCTCTTGGCTCTGCCGTTGCCGCCTTTTTCGCATTCGCCTTTTTTTACGACACCGTGCCGGAACGTGTCGTGGCGTTCCTTGTCGCGCCAACGGCACTTGCCTTTACCCTCATGGGTGTCGACCTGTTTGGCAGCGGCCGACTCCGCCCTGCGGGCCTCGTGGCTGCTCCGCTGGCCTGCCTGGCAGGTGTCCTGGCAGTTCTCTCCCTGCCTGATCCGTCAAAGGAATTGCCCGACGAAAACTGGCAGGAACTCGGGCAGTGCATTCAACTGCTTTTTTCTCAGGAAACCTTCGTCTGGACGGACCGTTACGACAACAACGTGGCGGCTTACCTCCCGGAGACTTACCGCGTCGAGGAAGGCGGCGAAACTCCCGTGGCAGAACTCACCGCAGGCCGCGCCGTTGTTCACGATTCCGGCCACAATGCAACATCCCGCGTGCGGACGCTCGACCCCGCCGTCTTTCCCATTGGCACGCAGCGCATCGTCTTCCCGCTCAAAGGCGGACAGAGCGTTCTCTACTGGTTGCCCCGGCGGGCGCCATTCTTTATTGCTCCAGGTACAGACTTGGCTCCGGTCTACACGCTGGGTGCGGAGGCTTTTGAGGATGTTCATGGTGCGGCCTTGCGCCGCGAGGACGGATGGAATGCCGCTCGCATCACAATAGATAACCGCTCTTTGCCGCAACATCGGATGGCAATTCTCGGAGAGTGGCTTCTTCTGCGCGCGCCCCCTTCCGGGCAATCGATCCGCATCGAGTTGCCCGAAGGACAGGCCGCAACCCCACTGGAGTTCGTTCCCGGTCTTTAAACTACACCGCCGACCGAAGTGAACGTGAGGAGCCCCGCTTTTTGCCGCGTTCTCATTCGGGCCAGCAACGAATTTCGCTTGAACCGGAGATGGCCGACACGTTATCACGCGTTCCTGAGGTTGTTGTGGTTGCGGGGCGCAACGCCCGGCCTGTTCAAAGCTAAAAAGCTCCCTTCATGAAGCCAGCATCCGCCATTGTATTACATGCCGTTTTTCTGCTCGGGCTCGCCTTCGTGGCATCGGCTCAATCGCAGTTCCTGCAACAGACGCCACTCCAACCGCAGGCCGCACCATCCGAGCGCGTGCCCGAACCACTCAAACCCTGGATCGATTGGGTGCTTCGCGATGTGCCGCATTACGAGCGTGCGCCACGGCCTTACAACGACGCGGACGACTTCCTCCCGGTGTGGCCGACAACGGCTGCACTCGATGCGCGCCAGGACGGCGCCACGTTTCAAACGCTGGTGACGGTCTATTCGGAGGAGTGGACACCGCTGCCGGGCAATGAACGGCTCTGGCCTCAGGACGTGCGCGTGAACGATGCGCCCGCCCCCGTGATCGCGCGAAATGGCATCCCGCATGTCCGACTTGCCGCCGGACGTCACAGCGTCACCGGCTCCCTGGTCTGGACACGTCGCCCGCAGAATATCCAGGTGCCGCGCAATTTCGGTCTGCTTTCTCTGGTTGTGGACGGGCAACCCGTTTCAACCCCGCGATGGGATGAGTCGGGATTGCTGTGGTTACAGCTCGCCGCTGCCGAGCCACCCACAGGCAGGGAGGAAATGTCCGTCCGCATCCATCGGCTGCTCGAAGATGGGATCCCAATGTGGCTGCGCACCCGGGTGGAAATCACTGCGGCAGGCAAAAACCGCGAGGAAACCATCGGACATATCCTACCCACCGGCTGGATGGCAGCCACCGTCGAGTCGCCCATTCCATGCGCTCTGGATGAAGCCGGCGTCCTTAAAGTGCAACTGCGCCCCGGCGTATGGACGGTGGAGATCGATGCGTTCCGCACTACCCCCATGGAAAGCGTTGCGTACGGATCAGAGGTCACGCCAGCGGTTCCGACGGAAGTACTCGGCTTCAAAGCCGCTCCCGAACTTCGTCTGGTGGAACTCCGCGGCATCGACGCCATCGACGTCTCACAGACGAGTTACCCCTCGGAATGGCGCATCCATCCCGTTTACCGTTGGGAAACGCAGAAATCCTTCCAACTTGAGGAACGTCTTCGCGGCATGGGCTCCCAACGCCCGCCGGGACTGCGCGTGGACCGCCGTCTCTGGCTCTCGCCCGACGGCAGCCGACTCACGTTTCTTGATCGCATTAACGGCGAAGCCCAGCAACTCTGGCGTCTTGATCTCTCACCGGGGCAGATCCTCGGAGCTGTTCGCATCGGGAATCAGCCTCAACTCGTTACCCGCAATCCTGCAAACGGACACCCCGGCATCGAATTGCGCACGCGCGAGTTGCAGCTTAATGCCACAGGGTTTGTCGAATCGCCGACCGCCATTCCCGCCAGCGGTTGGCAGACTGATGTCGAGAATGCGTCGGTGAATCTTCAGCTTCCGCCCGGCTGGCGCCTGTTCTCCGTGGGAGGCGTCGGCTGGTCCAGAGGCGACTGGATCACCGCATGGTCATTGCTCGATATATTTCTCGTTCTCGTTTTTGTCATTGCGGTGTTCAAACTTTTCAACCCCATGGCCGCCGTCCTGGCGCTCCTCGCGCTTGTTGCGACCTATCATGAGCCAGGCGCTCCTCGGTTCATCTGGCTTCTTCTCCTGATCCCGCTTGCCATGCTGCGCGCGCTCCCAAAAGGCGTCCTTCACGGGTTGGCACGGGCGCTGTCTCTGATCCTCACTGCCATTCTCGTTCTCACACTTGTGCCATTCGCCGCGTCGCAAATTCAGGCAGCGCTCTATCCGCAGCTTGAACCGCTGCGCGAACCTGCGCCGCTCTTTATTCCACAGGACCGCAATGAAACCGGGGATGTCTCCGGCTTTGCTGAACCTGCCGCCGCCGTGATCGAAGCCGCGGAGCTTGAAGAATCGGACCGTCCCGAGCGCTCATACAGCAGCGGTCGCGCATCCAAAACCAAGCAGCAAGTCGCTGTACAACAATTGCGTTCCAACCTGATGTACGCTCCGGAAGCGAAGATTCAGACAGGGCCTGCACTGCCCGAATGGCAATGGCGCTCGGTTTCGTTCGGCTGGCGCGGTCCGGTCGCTCCCGGCGAAACCGCAACGCTCCACCTTGTCCCACCCCCCGTTCAACGCGGTCTTTCCGTGGCGCGCGCTGTCCTGGCAATTCTGCTTGCCGCACTGCTTTGCGGACTGACGCGCCTGCTGCCACGCATGCTCTCCCGCGCACGGGTGCGCAGCGTTGGAGCAACCTCACTGCTTCTGACCTTGCACATGGCCTGCCTCCCGCAGCGCACAGACGCACAGTCTTTCCCCGACACAGTCATCCTCGAACAACTGCGTCAACATCTGCTTGAAGCACCGCAGGCTTTCCCAACCGCCGCCAGCATTCCCTCTGCAACATTGAATGTAGAGGAAGGCACCCGCCGCGTGCGCATCGAGACGAACGTTCATGCTGCGGAATTTGTCGCTGTGCCATTGCCTGGCCAACTTCCGACATGGAGTCCGGTGGCCGTCACAATCAATGGAGCGCCCGCTGAAAGTCTGTTGCGCAACGATGGCTGGCTCTGGATCGCTCTGCCCACCGGTCAGCATACCGTGGTTCTTGAAGGACTGCTTCCCGATGCTCCGCGATGGGAATGTTCGTTTCTGCTGAAACCCCAGCGCCTCGAAGTCAATGCGCCGGGTTGGACCATCGACGGTCTCGATCCGGATGGTGTGCCGGGACAAACCGTTTTTCTCGCCCGCAATGTTACCACCCCATCGGAAGACGCCATAGGCACGGCAGCCTACGACAGGAGCGATTTCAATCCCATCCTGCGCGTCGAGCGCACCCTCGAATTTGGCATCGTCTGGAAAGCTCGCACAACAGTCACCCGCCTTGCCAGATCGCAGAAGGCTGTTGCAGCCGCCATTCCCCTTTTGCCGGGGGAACGCGTGCTTTCCGGCGACTTCGGAGAGATCCCCGGGATCGCAAGCGTGCGGCTTGAACCCAGCCAGGATGCGATCTCGTGGGAAAGCGAACTTGCCCAGGCAGAAACCCTCACCCTCACCGCGGCTGAATCGTCGCCATGGGTTGAACTCTGGCGGTTGAACGCCTCCCCGGTGTGGAACGTGGTTCTGTCGGGTCTTGCTCCAATTCATGAACCCGGTGAAAACGCCTTGCAACCCGTTTGGCATCCGTGGCCGGGAGAGAACGCAACCCTTGCCGTGGCACGCCCGGACGCCGTCACCGGCCCGACATTGACTGTCACCGGCGTCACGCACGCCGCTTCTGCCGGGGCGCGCCAGATTCAGACCACCCTCGAGCTGCGAATCGAAGCCACCGTCGGCCAGGAGTTGCCAATTGCCATTGAGCCGGATCTCGAAGTCTCCGCCCTGCGCATCCAGCGTCCTGACGGTAAGTTTTTTTCCTACCCGGTCCGGCGCGAAGCGAACACGGTCGTTGTGCCGGTTGTGCCCGGAGCGCAGACAATCATCCTCGAAGGCCGCAAAAGCGGGGCGCAAAACTGGCGCACCACCCCTCCTGCTTTCTCTCTCCCCATTGAGTCGTCCAACATTTCCACAGAACTGCGCCTGCCATCGGACCGATGGCTGATCTGGACCGCAGGACCTCAGCGGGGCCCCGCCGTGAGACTATGGACTGTTCTCGTGTGCGTGCTTGCCGCTGCTGTCGTTCTGTCGCGGTTAAAGAACTCTCCCCTGCACGGTGCAGAATGGGCGCTCCTTGGACTCGGCCTGATTCAGGTCGATGCAATCGCAGCCCTTGTCGTTGCCTCATGGTTCTTCCTGCTCGCATGGCGCGGTTCGGAGGCTTTTCCCAAACTGCATCCCGCCCTTTTCAATCTTTTCCAGCTCTTTCTCGCCGCGCTTGCGATACCGGTATTTGGTATACTTGTCGCCGCCTTAAACCGGGGATTTCTCGGCGATCCGCAGATGTTCGTTGCCGGAAACGGAAGCACTGCATCCGTACTTCGTTGGTTCGCTCCCCATACCGAGTCAGCGCTACCCCAACCCGCTGCATTCACGGTCTCCATTTGGTTCTACCGTGGGCTGATGCTGGTGTGGGCGCTGTGGCTGGCCTTTGCTGCAATCCGCTGGGTGCGTTGGGCGTGGGAGCGATGGAATCGCAACGGCGCATTTCAACCGCTATTTACAAAACCCAAGCCCGCTGTCAGCCCGCCTACGCCATCTCCGCGATGAACTGCACACACACCTGCCGCAGCATGGCCGTATGGACTCTGGGGTTTCTATGCCCGCTCGCTCCGGCGTTTGCGCAGCCGCAGGAAGCGCGCAAAGCGGCCGTCGAGCGCGCCGATCCGGATTCTGAAGAGCGTCGCATGCTTGTGCGCGTCCAGATCCTGCTGGATCTTACTCTGTTCCGCCCTGGAAAAATCGACGGTCTCGGCGGGGACTTCACGCAGAAGGCGGCTGACAGGTTTCTGGGTGCATCCAATCTGCCGCGCGGCACACGGTTCGATCTGGAGAGAATCGGCGAGCCTTACAAGGCATACACCGTCACGGACGCAGACATGAAATGGATTGGGCGCACGGCACTCACCCCGGGCGCACAGGCAAAACTTTCGTCCATGCCTTATGCCACGGTCCACGAGTTGGTGGCGGAAAAATTTCATTGCGAACTGGAATTTCTCCGGGAGTTAAACCCGGAACTCACCAATCCCGGCGTCGGTACGGTGTTTCGCGTACCGAATGTGCCAGAATTTTCCATGGACGCAGTCCGCCGCCTTGATGAACGCCGCAAGCACAAAGACGCTGAAGCGAAAGCTGTGGAAGCGGCGGCATTGGAAGTCGCAAACACCGGAGCGCTGCAATCGGACCCGTTCCCCGGCAGCCCGATCCCACCATCGGAATCGGTGTTACCATCGCCCACCCCTGCTCCCGCTCCTTCGCCTGCGCCCACGGCTGCCCGAACCCGCAATGCGATGGTGGTCATCAATCGCGCCGACCGGATGCTGGATCTATACGAAGACGGCCTTCTGGTCGCTTCCTTTCCCTGCACTCCGGGTTCACGCTCCATACCTGTTCCCCGGGGGGAGTGGAAGATCACCTCAAATATTCTTTTCCCTTATTTTCGGTATGACAAAAGCGTTCTCCGAAGCGGTGTGCGGAGCGCCGATGCGCACAACATTCCGCCGGGACCGAACAACTATGTGGGGATCGTCTGGATGGGCATCAACCGGCGCAGCATTGGCATTCATGGCACAAACACGCCCGATGCCATTGGCCGAAATGAAAGCAGCGGCTGCATCCGTCTTGCCAATTGGGATGCCTGGGAATTATGCCGACGTATCGACAAAAACACGCCGGTCATTGTGCAATGACTGTCACCACGACGAACCTGGCGTCAGTCCGAATCGACAATCCCGCCACCGCGCCACGGTGTTAACTCGAGACCGTAAGTAAGCTTTCCGGTCGCCTTACTGTACTCGCGCTCGACGGCCGCGCATGCGGCGGCCGCCTGCGCTTTTGCCGCAAGCGCCACGATGGCCCCGCCGAACCCACCGCCTGTCAGACGCGCGCCGAGAATGCCCGGAGTTTTCTCGGCGATTCCCACCAGTGCATCCAGATACGGCGTGCTGTTCTCGAAGTTGGCGACAGAGCTGCGATGGGATTCGGACATCAAACGGCCCAGAGCCACAGCATCGCCGCGCCCGAGAGCTGCGACCGCTGCGGCAACGCGCGCATTCTCACCCACCACGTGCAACGCGCGGCGGTAGACCACCTCGCGCAACTTGCTTTTACCGGCGCGTAGACGTTCGATATCCACCTCCCGCAACGACGCAGCCCCGAGTTCCTTCGCGGTTTCCGCGCATTGCATGCGGCGTTCATTATACTCGCCACCGGCGAGCGTGTGTGGAACGCCGCTTCCAAACACAAGAAAAAGATGGTCCGACGGCGCGTCCTGCCTTTCATACGTCTCATCCCGAAAATCGATGTGCACCAACCGCCCTTCCTCTCCCGCTACGCTGGTCAGCTGATCCAGCAAACCGCATTGCACACCTGCATAGACGTTCTCGGCCCTGCGACAGGCTCTGGCGATACGCAGCGGAGACCACTGCACTCCCGCCAGCGCAAGCGCGGTGTATGCCGTTGCCACCTCCATGGCCGCCGAACTGGACAGACCAGCTCCGGGAGGCACCGTCGATTCCACCCGGGCCGAGAATGCCGGAGGCCGCACATCCTCCTCGCGCAGAACTTCGAGCACACCGAGCGGATAATTGCCCCAGAACCCCCGCCGCGGCGTCCAGGCTTCCTCCGTTCCACGGCGTGCGTTGCCTTCATATCCATCCGAAACGAACGTATAATAACCGTCGCGGCATCCGCCTGCATGCACTGTAACCCCAAGGGGAATAGCACACGACAAAACGCACCCAAGATTATAATCGGTGTGGTTGCCCAGCACTTCAATGCGCCCGGGCGCAAACGCAGTAATCCGTTGCATTGGCGCCAGTGTAGCCCGCTCGGCGCGCGCCGCAAACGCGGACAGAACCGCCCGGGTCAGTCCGGTTTCTGCGCCAGTGCGCCACCGCAGAGCAGCCTATCTTTCCTCACCGCTCATGGAGCGACGCCCCGGAAGACTCCATTTCCACTCTCCGCACAAAGATAGAAAAATCTTCGATTCCTGCTTGCAAAGCACGTGCATCGCATCTAGTCAGCCCGTTGTGAGTCCTATTACTTCAACTAACCTTAGACGTGCTCTGCAGATTCAGGAACAAATCGAGAATCTCCAGGGCGAACTTAGCGACCTTATCGGTGGCGTATCTGCGCCACGCATGGCAGCTCATTCGTCCTCTTCCTACTCCCCGGTTTCGACGGGGAGCGCACGGATGAATGGACCCAGGAAAGGTGCTCTAAAAAGCGCTTCCACTGGCATTGGCCACACCGCGGGCTATGCCCCCAGCACAGCCAAAACCGGCCGCCGGTCCCACCCCCTCAAAGGCCGCACCCGGCCTGAATCGCCAAGCGGACCGCTCGCTCCTGCTGTGGTTTCCGTCATCAGGAAAGCCGGCAAACCGCTTAAGGTGAACGATATCTTCGAAGGGCTTCAAAAGGCAGGATATCAGTGGACCTGCGCAGAACCGAAAAAGAATCTTTACGCCCGCATCTATCGGCTTAGGGGAGTCAAACGCCTCCGCGAAGGGGTGTTCGGCCTGGCCTGATTCCACAACACAATCTCTGTCTCAGAGTGTGCGCGCCGCGGCCCATTGCTGCGGCGCGCATTTTTTTGACCACCCAGTCCCCCTTCCGAAAGCGGCTGCTTCCACCGCTAACCACTCGCGGCGGGCTGGTCATAGCTCGAAGACAGGCGGCAACCCTCCACCCAAAACGCGGCGACCCCGTGCTGTAACAAGCACATCGTCCTCAATTCGCACGCCGCCAACAGCCGGATAATAAAGACCGGGTTCAATGGTAAAAACATTTCCCGCCGCGAGCACAGCCTTCTGTAAGCGTGGCGCTTCGTGCAGATCAAGGCCGAGCCCGTGGCCTGTCCCATGGAAAAACCCTGTACGACGTCCGCCGACAACCTCTGTTCGGTAGCCCGCCGCACGAAAGCGTTCCTTCACGCCGCTGTGAATCGCCGCGCCGCGCACTCCCGGGCGCACCGCGGCCACCGCGGCTTTCTGTGCGCTTGCCACTGTCTCCCACATCCTTCGCACCGCCTCAGGTGCCGCGCCTTTTACCACCGTGCGCGTCAAATCGCCGAAGTAACCCGAACGCACATCCCGCGGAAAAATGTCGAGGATGATCGTTTCTCCGCAGCGCAATGGACCGGACCCGCGCTCATGCGGATCGACGGCCTGCCGTCCGCCGGCCACGATTGTACCAGTGCAATGCCCGCCTTCCAGCGCTACGGCAAACTCCATCTCATGGCGCAACCGTTCCGAAGTCAGCACTCCGCCACCCCAGGCTAATTCGCCGCCTGACACGGCGCGTGCTTCACGCAAAATTTCGATCGCGCGCAGCAGCCCGGCTTCCGCCTGCCTCACCGCACGCTCCATATGCCTGATCTCCGGCCGACTCTTTATTTCTCTGGCGGGCCAGAACCGTGCGACCGAGCGCACTGCAATACCGCGGGCGCGCAAAGCATCCGCGAGACCCGCCGGAAAATCCCAGGGCGTTACGACACGGTGCACCCGCCATCGCCTCAGAATCTCGAGGATATCGTCAGAATCGCCGAGCGCCCGCCGCCCCTCCCTCTTCCTGATCGCCGCGCGAATCTCGCTGGACGACAACACATCGTCGACCGCCGCATCGCGACGGCCGCGATCCAACTCAAGATCGCTTAAGACAATCGTGCTCCGTTCACCCCGCTGAAGATAGATAAAAGGGTCCGGCGCAAAGAATTGCGTCGCATAAAGCATGTCGGCGTTGCTTTCGCTGGCTGCATACAACAACCGCACGCCTGTCGCGTGCCCTGGCCTGATCATGCCGACTCCAGCTCGACGGTCCGCCGGATGATTACGCCGACCCATTCCGCGTCCGGGTAAATGAATTTGCGCACAGCCACCGACACTTCCGCAGCAGCCGTGGTGGCAGCAATCTGCACGAGAATATCCTGAGCGAGCGTTTCGATCAACGCGCGGGCACGCATTCCCGCCTGTTCCAACGCAATCCGACGCACCCCGTCGTAATCCAATGTCAACGACAGGTCGTCATTCAGATTCGTAAGCTCCCGGCGCGGCACAATGCTCACATCGATCTCGACCTGCTGCTCGCAAATCCTTTCTGCAGCCGACGCCCCCACGCGCGTCCATGCGCGCAAGCCTTTCAGGACAATCTCGTCAGCCACCGGCCACTCCGTTCCGTTCCCCAACGATTTCCAGCAGCCGACGTGTCGGGAGATTCAGATCCATGGCAAGACCCTTCCCAACTTCGACCCAACAGAAGGCGTCCGCTTCCTCGTTCAACTTCACATCTTCATGACACGCTGTCACAAGGTAGTTAAGCAAGAGAAAATGTTCGCGCCGCACATACTCCGGAGAATCGACGCTATCCTGCACCGTGGCGAATGTGAGATCCCGGATTTCCAGTCCGGTTTCCTCCGCGATCTCCCGCCGGAGCGCCGCCTCGGCCGTTTCTCCACGTCGGATTTTCCCTCCGGGAATTCCCCACTTCCCCTTCCATTTCGGAGTCCGGCATAGCAACACACGCTCTCCGTCTGGATGCCGGATCAAGGCCCCCACGGTTGCAACCGGCCCGCGTTCCCCACGCCCAAGCAGTGGGCCAAGGGATGCCAGCGAATCCAGTACCGCGTCCGGACCCGCAGCGACAAGCTTCTCCATGCCGTCATAGCCGGTCAATACGGCCACCGTTCCAACTCCTGCCGCCTTGCCGGCTTCAATATCGTGAACCATATCCCCCACAAATAACGTTTCCCCCGCCGCTGCGACCCCGTCACGGATCAAGACCGGCAGGAATTCGCGCTTGTCGAGCACTCCCGTATAGGCCCGATCGAACACTCCCCCGATTCCAAGCCGTTGCGCCTGCGCTTCGAAGTGCGCTGGTTTGATCGAACTCAGCAGGAACAACCGCAATCCCTGCTCCACAGCGCCCTTCAGAAACTCGCCGGCCCCGGGGAGTAACTCCACCGCATCCTGCAACCCCACGAACCATTGATGATAACTGCGCTCGATATCTTCCAGCGCAATTCCCGGAAGGTAATCCCGCCAGAAATGCACGAAGGGCAGACGAAAATCCCGGCGAAACACTTCCCGGCTCAAGGCTGGGCGCCCGAATTCTTCAAGAACGCAATTTGTCGCCTTCAATACCGGCGCGAGATCGTCCGCAACCGTTCCGGACCAGTCAAGAAAGAGAGTTCGAATCACGCTAATTACATCTCTAGCTCAACTTGAAAACGATGTCGCGCACCTTCGACTTCGTCGCTGTCTTCAGCTTCCTTAGGATGCCGCCCTTGCACACCCGTTCCAACTCGAAGCGCAGAGCAGGCTGAAGCACGGCAACCGTCAGGCACCCACCCACAAGGCCCACGGGCCGGGTGTTGTCCGCAATGAAATCTCCAACAACCGAACGCCACACTGCCGCGACTGATGCTTCATCGAAACGTTCCAGTAGGCGCAAGCGCGAAAATTCTTCACGGACAAGTTCGTCGAGAGCCCGCGCCCCGCCTTCAGCAGCCTCCGCGTCATCGACGCCGCGCCATTCCCTGAGCAATGTCCGCTTTTGCCATCCGGTCATGCGTCAATTTCTCCGCCAACACGCCGCACGCAACACACATGCCTGCAACGAGCTGCGTTCGGCACCGTTAAATCTGCAAATACGCTCGTTGGAATATTGCGACGTGAGCCCCAGCACCTTTACAACGCGATCGGCCAATTCCTGAACTCCCGACACCACTCCGCTCGACCGGAGAGATGACGGTGCCTTTACAACACAACCCGATGACCTCCAAACCCTGCCAGCATCGGCTGGATTTTTCAATCAGGCTCCGTCTTCGCCAATCGCTTCAACCGGACACCCTTCCATGGCTTCCTTGCATTGCCGTTCTTCTTCCTCGGTCTCGGGTTGCTTGTAAACGAACGAGTGTCCGCCATCGTCGTTGCGCTTGAAATTTGCGGGCGCGGTTTCACGACAGAGATCGCAGTCGATGCACTGGTCATCGACATAAAATTTTCCATCTATATTGTCCGCATATTTGTTCGCCACATCAGCCATGTCTTTATCTTCCTTGGTTGGATTCGGCGTCAAACTAGGGTAACACTTTCCGTTTTCAATAGTTTTTTGCTGGTCGAACCCATGCGTCCATTCCCTGAGAGGCCCTTTACCCCACACTTTTTTATGACACTCCGCAACGCCCCTGCACTCGCCGCTGCACCGCCCGAGACCCTACCCACCCGCGAAGGCTGGCACGTGCTGCATCTGTTCTATTCCGTCGCCCACGGCGCGTGGCATGAGTTCGCCGACGCGCAGAAACGCGCGGCACTTTCGCGCCTGAGCGATCTTGTGCTGGAAGCCAGCAGCTCTGGGGCGGGTCAATTGCTTGTTTTCGCAATGACCACACCCAAGGCGGACATCGGTTTCATGCTGCTCACACCGGATCTGCTCACGGCCTGCACACTCGAAAAGCGGATCACGCTTTCCCTCGGGCCCGATGTACTCGAACCCGTGTTCAGTTTCCTGTCCATGACCGAGCGCAGCGAGTACACGACCACGGAGGAGGAGTTTGCCGCAAAGCTTGAGCGCGAAGAGAATCTCGGTGCGGACACCCCTGCCTTCGCCGACCGTCTCGCGGAATTTCGGGCGCGCATGGAGAAGTACGGGGCCGACCGTCTCTATCCCAACCTGCCCGACTGGCCGGTCTTTTGTTTCTACCCGATGAGCAAACGCCGCGATGCAGAGCAGAACTGGTACCGCCTGAGTTTCGAGGAGCGCAAACGCCTTATGGCCGGGCATGGGGCTGTTGGCCGCGGGTATTCCGGGCGCATCCGGCAGCTCATCACCGGCGCGACCGGTCTCGACGATGCAGAATGGGGCGTGACGCTTTTCGCCAAGGATCTTTTCGACATCAAAAGCATCGTTTACGAAATGCGGTTCGATCCCGTGAGCACTGAGTACGCCGAGTTCGGTCAATTCTATATCGGGTTGCAGCTTCCGCTGGCCGACATCTTCAGGCGCATCCAGCTGCTTCCCGCCTGAACCCGCAGGCACGCGGTGTTTGCACGGGGCACCCGGGGTACGGCTTCATCTGGAGACGAATTTGCCCGGATTCAACAGCCCATCCGGGTCGAGCGCAGCTTTGATCTGCCGATGCAACAGGCGCAACTCAGGTGAGGCGGCCTTCGGCCACCAACGGGCTTTTGCAAGCCCGACCCCGTGTTCTCCGGTGATCGCCCCCCCCCACGCCAGCACGCGTTCGAACAGCTCGTCCAACGCGCATTGCACCCGCCGCCGAACCGCACGCCGGTCATACCTGTCGGCCATAATGTTCACGTGGATATTCCCATCGCCGGCATGGCCGAAGCACGCCACAGGGAAGCCGTGCGCTTTCTCCAGCCCGGCTGCGAAGGTCATCAGATCCACAAGGCGACCGCGAGGCACAACGATATCTTCATTCAGCTTGGTCAAGCCCGTGGCTTTCAGGGAGGCGCTGAATTCGCGTCGCACACCCCAGAGCCTTTCCGCACGTTGCTCGCCCGCACCCCCATCCACCCGCACGGCCCCGGCCTCGCTGAGCAGCTGGCGCAATTCACGCAGCTCGGCGCGCACCGCCGCCGCGCGTCCATCCACTTCAAGCAACACATGGGCATCGCCCACCGGCAGAATGTCCGTACCCAACCGCGCCCGGGCCGCGCGCAACGTAAAGGCATCTGCCACCTCCAGCGCAGAAGGAAGATGGCCGGCATCGAAGATTCGCGCGACAGCGCCCGCCGCTTTACGCATATCGGGAAAAACTGCCGCCAACACCCCACGCGTGGCCGGTCTCGGCAGAAGCTTGAGTGTGGCCTGCGTGATGATGCCGAGCATGCCTTCGGACCCTACAAACAGTCCCGTCATATCAAAGCCCGTCTTGTTCTTGTGCGTCCGCCCTCCCGTCCGGACCAGCGTGCCGTCCGGCAGAACGACTTCCAGTCCGAGGACATAATTCCGCGTGACTCCATATTTCAAACAGCGCGGACCGCCGGCGTTCGTCGCGATGTTTCCCCCAATACTGCTGTTGGCGAGACTGGCGGGATCCGGCGGGTAATACAAGCCCTTGCGCAGCGCAGCAGCCGCCAGATCTGCGGTGATGACTCCAGGCTCCACAATCGCAACAAAATCGTGTGCATCGATCTCAACGATCCGCCGCATGCCCGCGAGCGACACGGCAACTCCGCCCCGAGCGGGAACGGCCCCTCCCACATAACCGTACCCGGCACCCCGCGGTGTGACGACAATTCCATGGCGAACCGCCCAGCGCATGAGCTTGCAAACGTGCTCGGGAGCACCAGCATTCACCACCGCGTCGGGCAGTCGTGTGGCAAACCATTTGTCGCCAGCCGCCGCAGCCCGTGCCGCCTCACCGGTGTCGACGCGCGAGGCACCAAGCAACCTCCGAAGTTCTCCCAGTTGTGCGGGGTTCACATCCCCATGATCTGATAGCCGCCATCGACATAAATCGTCTGGCCGGTGATTGACGCCGCGCCGTCGCTCGCAAGGAAGACGCCTGTACGCCCCAGCTCTTCCGGTGTGCACGTGCGTTTCAGTGGCGCATGTTCCTCATAATGATCCAGCATCTTTGTAAACCCGCCGATTCCGCGGGCGGCAGTGGTGGACACCGGCCCTGCACTGATGCAGTTCACACGGATTTTCTTCGGACCAAGATCGTAGGCAAGATAGCGTGCGGAAGCTTCAAGACTGGCTTTGGCCACGCCCATGACATTGTAGTTCGGGATCACCTTTTCGGAGCCGTAATAAGTCATCGCCACGATGCTTCCCCCCTCAACCATGAGTGGCGCGGTTGCCCGAGCAAGGCCCACCAGCGAATATGCCGAGATATTGTGGGCCAACAGAAACGCATCGCGGGTGGTCGAAAGAAAATCGCCGGTCAACGCTTCCTTCGGCGCGAAGGCCACTGCATGAAGCAACAGGTCCACCCGGGGACTTAATCGCTTCACATTTTCAAAAAACGCGGCGATCTCCGCATCACTCGTCACGTCACACGGAAACGTGGGTGTATCGCTCCCGAACTCCGCGACCAACTCCTCCACATTCTCTTTCAGGCGCTCGCCCTGGTAGTTGAAGATTAAACGCGCGCCTTCCGACGCCCAGGCTTTTGCAATCGCCCACGCGATGGATCGCTTGTTCGCCACTCCAAACACCACCCCTGTCTTGCCCTCCAACATGCCGCCAGGTCCATTGCTCATATTTCGTTGGAAAAGCCGCGTTTTGGAGGCTTGTCACGCGATTTTTTTTCGCTGTGCCATCCCGCCGGATGGTGCGACGCCCCACGAAAACCGGCGTTTAGATCAAAAAATGATGAGCTTTGCGCAAATATCGCAGAGCGCTGCATCGCAGCGGCCTTGAATCTCGTGCCTCCGCGGGCATGATGAGTCCGTGCCAGATACAATGGATTTAGCGTTCGAAGAATTTTCACCCGCCACATACGAAGACTGGCGCCGGGAGGCCGAAGCCTCATTGAAAGGCGCGCCTTTCGACAAGAAACTGGTCTCGCGGACGTTTGAGGGCATCGATCTGCAGCCCATCTACAACGCGTCCGACGTGGAGACACTCCCGCATCTGCGATCTTTTCCCGGGTTTTCACCCTTTGTGCGCGGCCCGGAAGCCGCCGGGTACCGCCAGTGGCCGTGGCACATCGCCCAACACATTTCACAGGGTTCCAGCCGCGATTTCAACAGTGTGGCCCTGCATGAACTTGCCAACGGACAAACCGCCCTGCGCCTCACGCTCGACCGGGCCAGCCGGGCCGGGCTCGATCCTGATCAGGCCGCGCCGGGCGATGTCGGGTTCTGCGGTCTTTCCATTGCTCACGCATCCGATATGGAACGCCTCATCGACGGCGTAAACCTCGAAGACACAGCCGTGTTTCTTCAAGGCGGCTCAGCCGGACTCGTCTTTCTGGCCATGTTCGCCTCCGTGGCGCGCCGCCGCCGCGCAACCCTCGAACACATCATCGGAGCCATCGAACAGGATCCCATCTCCGAGCTTGCCTCCGACGGACGGCTGCCAGTTTCCCTGGAGCACGCATTCGATGACGCAGCGCATGTCACACGCTGGGCTGCTCAGCGCATGCCCGGAGTGCAAACCCTCATGGCCAGCGGCCTGCCATTCCACGACGCCGGCGCCACGGCGGTACAGGAGCTCGGCGCTGCACTTGCAAGCGGCGTGTACACGCTGCGCCAGATGGAAGCGCGCGGTCTTCAGGTCGATGCAGTCGCAACCCGCATCCGTGTTGCGCTCGCGATGGACTCCGATTTCTTCATGTCCATCGCAAAGCTCCGCGCCGCCCGTCTGCTTTGGGCACGCATCGTCGCCGCTTCAGGCGGGAACGAGCGCTCGCGTCGCATGCGCATTCATGCGCGCACCGCCCTATTCAACAAAACGCGCCTGGATCCTTACGTAAATATGTTGCGGGTGACTTCCGAAGCATTCGCCGCCGTGTTGGGCGGTTGCGAGAGCCTCCAGACGGGAGCTTTCGATGAGGTCATCCGTCCAGCAGACGAATTTTCGCGGCGCATCGCCCGAAACACCCAAATCATCCTGCGCGAGGAATGTCACATGGACCGCGTCCTCGATCCCGGAGGCGGCTCGTGGTATTTGGAGCACCTCACCGATGAACTCGCGCGCAAAGCCTGGGAGTTCTTTCGCACCACAGAACGCCACGGCGGCATTGCCGCGGCCCTCGAAAGCGGTTGGCTCCAGGATCAGATCGAAGAGGTCGCCGCAAAAAAAGCGGAAGCCGCAGCCCTGCGTCGTCTTCGCCAGATCGGTGTCAACTATTACGCCAACCCCTCCGAGAAAACGCTCGATCCGGGAGATTGGGCGCTCGAAAAACTGCAGAAACGTCGCGCGGCCGAGATCGCCGAGCTGCGGACCGAAGACGATCAGGAAGCGCAGACCGCGATCCTCGATGAACTTGCACGGATCATGAACCGCGCCGACTCGACGCCGGACGATCTGATGGAGCTGGTCATTGACGCGGCCGGCCACGGTGCTTCCCTCGGCGAACTCAGCCGCGCCCTGCGCGCAAATAGCGGGTCGCCGGAGCAGGTGCGCCCGCTCCGGCCACGGCGCTTGTCCGAGCCTTTCGAAGAGCTGCGGGCCGCCTCGGATCGTGCAGCGTCCGCCGGCACACGCCCCCGCGTCCTTCTCCTTACGATGGGTCCCCTTAAACAGCATAAAGCGCGTGCGGATTTCACCACAGGATTTTTTGAAGCCGGCGGGTTCGAAATGGCTTTCGCCGGGCGACTCGACAGCGCGCAGGCGGCGGCGGATGCAGCACTCGCCGATCCCGCAAACGTTGTCGTCATCTGTTCCACGGACGAGACCTATCCCGAACTGGTCCCCCCCATCGCCTCGGCGATCAAAGCGAAAACGCCCGCGCGCAAGGTACTTGTGGCCGGTCTGCCTCCGGATGAGCTGATTGAGACCTTCCGAACTGCCGGCGTGGACGATTTCGTCCATCTGCGCGCCAACTGCGCGGCATTGCTCCGCAATCTGCTCACCCAACTCGGAACACTTTCATGAGCCAGATCCCCGACTTCTCAGACATGGACTTCGGCCTTCCGATCGCACCGGCCGCGCAGCGCGATTGGGAGAATCATTTTGAACGTGAAACCGGCGAGACGGTGGCGCACGCAGTCTGGCGCACCATGGAACAGATCGATGTGAAGCCGCTGTACACCCAGGATGATCTCGCGGAATGCAACCACCTCGGGTTCACAGCCGGCATCGCACCCTTTCTCCGCGGTCCTTATGCCACGATGTACGTCACCCGGCCATGGACGGTCCGTCAATACGCCGGGTTCTCCACCGCCTCAGAATCCAACGCGTTTTACCGCCGCAACATCGCCGCGGGTCAGCAGGGTCTCTCCGTCGCGTTCGATCTTGCCACGCATCGCGGCTACGACTCCGACCATCCCCGCGTGGAGGGCGACGTCGGGAAGGCAGGCGTCGCGGTCGACAGCGTGCTCGACATGCAGGCACTTTTCGACGGCATCCCGCTGGACCGCATCTCCGTGTCCATGACCATGAACGGTGCAGTGCTCCCCGTCATGGCGTTCTACATCGCCGCAGCCATGGAGCAGGGCGTTTCGCCCGACAAACTCAGCGGCACCATCCAGAACGACATCCTTAAGGAGTACATGGTCCGCAACACCTACATCTATCCGCCAGAACCTTCCATGCGGATCATCGCGGACATTTTTTCCTATACCTCCCGGGAAATGGCCAAGTTCAACAGTATTTCCATTTCGGGTTATCACATGCAGGAAGCCGGTGCCACGGCCGACCTTGAAATGGCTTACACGCTCGCCGACGGACTCGAATATGTGCGCACCGGCATCAAGGCGGGCATCGATATCGACGCATTTGCCCCACGCCTGTCCTTCTTCTGGGCTCAGGGTAAGAACTTTTTCATGGAAGTCGCCAAGATGCGCGCGGCACGCCTCCTCTGGGCAAAGCTCATCCGCGGATTCAACCCAAAGAACGCCAAGTCAATGGCGTTGCGCACGCATTCCCAAACATCGGGATGGAGCCTAACCGAACAGGATCCCTACAACAACGTTGTCCGAACCTGCATCGAAGCAATGGCCGCAGCCATGGGCCACACCCAGTCGCTCCACACCAATTCCCTTGACGAAGCCATCGCGCTCCCCACCGATTTCTCGGCGCGCATTGCAAGGAACACCCAGCTTTTTCTTCAAGAAGAAACGGGTATCACACGCGTGGTCGATCCCTGGGGCGGCAGTTATTATGTGGAATCACTCACCAACGAACTGCTCAGGCGCGCGTGGTCGCACATCCGCGAGGTGGAAGAGCATGGCGGGATGACAAAAGCGATCGACGCCGGCATCCCGAAGCTGCGCATTGAAGAAGCGGCCGCACGGCGCCAGGCGCACATCGATTCCGGACGCGAAACCATTGTCGGCATGAACAAGTACCGGCTGCAAAAAGAGGAACCGCTGGACATTCTTCAGGTCGACAACACTGCGGTGCGGGAAGCCCAGATCGCCCAGTTGCGCAAGCTCAAGGCCGAACGGGATGCGGCCGCAGTCAAATCCGCCCTGGAGGCCCTCACACAAGCCGCCCGCGAAAACACCGGAAACCTGCTTGCCCTTGCCATCGACGCGGCGCGCAAACGCGCAACACTCGGAGAGATCTCCGAAGCGTTGGAAACGGTGTATGGACGTCATCGCGCAGTCATTCGCTCCATCACGGGCGTTTACAGCGGGGAATTCGGCGAATCCGCCGATGTGAGCGCCGTACGCAGCCGCACGGAAACTTTCGCGGAGGAGGAAGGACGCAGACCGCGCATTCTCATTGCGAAGATGGGTCAGGACGGACACGACCGGGGAGCCAAGGTGGTTGCCACAGCTTACGCCGATCTGGGGTTCGACGTGGATATCGGCCCCCTGTTCCAGACCCCCGAGGAAACCGCCCGCCAGGCCGTCGAGAACGACGTGCATGTTGTGGGCGTCAGCTCGCTTGCCGCCGGTCACAAAACCCTGGTGCCTCAACTCATCGGGGAACTCTCAAAACTCGGCCGGGAGGATATCGTCGTTGTTGTCGGCGGCGTGATTCCCGCGCAGGATTACGATTTCTTATTCGAGAAAGGTGTGGCGGCTGTATTCGGTCCCGGCACAGTCATTCCCCATGCCGCCGGGACGATTCTCGACAAGCTGGAATCCCGGCTGTCCTCCGCCCCGGCCTGAGTTGTCGCTCCGTATTGCCGATGGAAATATCCGCCCGCACTCTGAATGACTCGCCCCATCGCCAACCCGCCCCGTTCGGCTGCGGAGTATGCCGATGGCATTCGGACCGGCGACCGGACGACGCTCGCGCGGGCGATTACCCTCATCGAGAGCAACGCACGACGGCATCGTGCCATCGCCGAGGAGTTGGTCGCGCTGCTGCTGCCTCATGCCGGCCGCTCCATTCGGGTGGGGATCACGGGCGTGCCCGGCGTGGGCAAAAGCACCTTCATCGAAACGCTCGGACTGCGCCTTTGCGAAGCGGGACACCGCCTTGCCGTGCTGGCTGTCGATCCTTCCAGTTCGGTTTCCGGGGGCAGCATCCTCGGAGACAAGACGCGCATGGAACATCTCGCGCGTCATCCCGCTGCATTTATCCGGCCGTCTCCTTCCGGCGGGTCGCTGGGCGGCGTTGCACGCAAGAGCCGCGAGACCATCGTCGCGATGGAAGCGTGGGGGTGCGACATTGTCTTGGTCGAAACAGTTGGCGTTGGCCAAAGCGAAACGGCAGTACGTTCCATGGTGGACTTCTTTTTGGTCCTCATGCTTGCCGGAGCCGGGGACGAATTGCAGGGCATCAAGAAAGGGATCATCGAGCTGGCGGACGCGCTGGTTGTGAACAAGGCGGATGGCGACAATCTCGCGCGGGCCGAGGCCACACGCGGGGAACTGGCTCGTGTGCTTCATTATCTGACGCCGCCGGATCCGGACTGGCGTCCCAAAGCCCTTGCCTGTTCGGCCGTGGAAAACCGCGGTGTCACAGAGGTCTGGGAGCTTGTCGAACGGTACCGCACCGAAGCTGGCGCATCCGGATTACTCACCCGCCGGCGGACACGTCAGACGCTCGACTGGATGCGCGATCTTCTCTCCCAGGAACTGCTCTCGTCCTTCCACCACAACCCGCGGGTGCGGAATCTGTGGGCAGCCGTCGAATCCGATGTGCTCGAAGGACGCCTCTCCCCTGCAGCCGGCGTCGAACGCCTGCTTGCGGCCTATCATCCCACCGATCATGATCCAAAACATTGACCACCTCGGCATTGCTGTCCGTTCGCTCGACGAATCCGTGCCATTTTACGAAAACACGCTCGGCCTCAAATGCGAACGCCGGGAGGAAATTGCATCCCAAAAAGTTCGCACCGCCTTTTTCGACGTCGGCGGCACGCATATCGAGCTGCTCGAGCCCACCGAACCGGACAGTCCCGTCGGCAAGTTTCTCGAAAGCCATGGGGAAGGCATCCATCATATCGCCTTCCGCACGGACGACATCGGCGGGCAGCTTGCCCATGCCGCCGAAGCGGGCTGCCGTCTTATCCATGAAACCCCCTTCGAAGGCGCCGCCAACAAACTCGTCGCCTTCCTTCACCCAAAATCCACGCATGGCGTGCTCATGGAGTTCTGCCAGCCGAAGGAGGGCGCCGCCTCGCATTGACCGCGCCCATGCCTTGGCCCGTCACCAAGACGGCTTGCCATCGCCGCCCGCCATGCGCTAACCAAACCCGAACAATCTTTTTATCATGCCCATCGCCCAACACCTCCTTGATGACCTTCGCAAACGCCGCGAACTCGCCCTCGCCGGCGGTGGCGCAGACAAAATCGAAGAGCGCCGTGCCAAAGGTTACCTCTCTGCACGCGACCGCCTCGACACGCTCTACGATACCGCCACCTTTCAGGAGTTCGGCATGCACGCCCAGCACTCCTGCATGAAGTTTGGTATGGAAAACAAGTCGCTTCCGGCCGACGGCGTCGTCACCGGGGTGGGATATGTCGAAGGGCGACCGGTGTGCGCCTTCAGCCAGGACTTCACCGTGGCGGGCGGTTCCCTCGGGCGCATTCATGCGCAGAAAATCTGCGACATCATGGAGTACGCCATGGAAGCCGGCATGCCGATCGTTGCCATCAACGATTCGGGAGGAGCCCGCATCCAGGAGGGCGTGGATTCGCTCTCCGGCTACGGCCAGGTTTTCTTCCGAAATGTGGAGCTTTCCGGTGTCGTCCCACAAATCGCCATCATCGCCGGGCCTTGCGCCGGCGGAGCCGCCTATTCCCCGGCGCTCATGGATTTCCTTGTGATGACCAAAGACCACGCAAACATGTTTATCTGCGGGCCGGACGTCATCAAGGCAGCCACCGGTCAGGAAGCCACCATGGCGGAAATCGGCAGCGCCACCGCCCACGCCACCATTAGCGGAAACATCCATTTTGTCGCCGAGGACGACAAGCACGCCATCGAACTGGTCCAGAAACTTCTGTCGTATCTTCCTTCCAACAACATCATGGATCCGCCGCACCGTCCCACGCCCGCACCGGCGATGAGCGACGATCCCGGCATGAATGAACTTGTGCCCGAAGATTCGAAATCCCCGCTCGACATGCACAAAATCATCGAACGCCTCGTCGACGACGGCGAACTCTTCGAAGTGCAGCGCGATTGGGCGAGGAATATGATCGTGGGGTTCGCCCGCATCGAAGGAATCGTGGTCGGCATCGTCGCCAACCAGCCCGCCGTGAAGGCCGGCACCATCGATATTGACGCCTCCGATAAGACCGCGCGCTTCATCCGGTTCTGTAATATTTTTAACATCCCGCTGGTCACACTTGTCGATGTTCCAGGCTTTCTGCCGGGCGTTCAGCAGGAGCGCGGCGGAATCATCCGGCACGGTGCAAAGATGTTGTTCGCATACGCCGCTGCCACCGTTCCCAAAATCACTGTCATCGTGCGCAAAGCGTACGGCGGGGCGTATCTTGCCATGTGCAGCAAGGACATGGGAGCAGACCTGGTTTTTGCATGGCCAACCGCCGAGATCGCGGTCATGGGCGCAGAAGGCGCCGTGCGCATCCTTTTCAACCGCGACATCAAAGCCGCGGAAGATTCCAAAGCCAAGGAAGCGGAACTTATCGCGCATTACCGCGATCAGTTTGCCTCTCCATATCAGGCGGCGCAGAACGCCATGATCACGGACGTCATCGAACCGTCCCGCACACGCAGCGCGGTTTCCATGGCGCTGCGCAATACACTCAGTAAACGCGAAACGCGCCCGCCGAAAAAGCACGGCAACATCCCGCTGTGAACAAGTTCCCCGATATTCCCCCCGTCGCACCGGAGCCTGCCCTGTTCGTGGCGGCATCCATCGACTGGTCCGGCCCTATGCTATTCGTGGCAGGCCTGGTCGCGGGCTTACTGCTCGCTCTGGCCTTGATCCGGCAGGGCGCGCGCATTGCCCTGCGCGATCTGCAACCTCCCACCCGCCAACAACCTGCTGCGCTCTCCGCCCCTGCGAGCACCAACGCCGCGACGCCTTCCCCCGTTCCTTCCGCAAACGACGTTCTCCCGCAGGACATTCTGCTCGTCCTCGGAGCGGCAGTTGCAGCCACTATCCGGGGACCGCACGCAATCCGCTCGGTCAACGCGGCCCAGCAACCCGTCCCCACAATGAATCTGTGGTCGCTCGAAGGTCGCCGCGGCATCTACCGATCTCATCAGTTGCGCTGACCCGGCACGGACCGGCTTTCTCGTTTCCCATCTACTACCAATGAAAAAACTGCGTATCACCGTCGAAGGAAAAATTTACGACGTCGAAGTGGAAATTCTCGGCGAAGACCAGGGTCCCGCGCCGTCAGCACCCAGTGTGACACGCTCGGTCACGCTTGGCACCGTCGGTGTCTCCCCATCCGCATCTTCCGCATCGAAGGCTCCCGTTGCCGACGGCGCCGTGGCAAGCCCTCTCACCGGGCGCGTCGTGGAAGTCGCCGTTGCCCCGGGCGCCACGGTCAAGGAAGGCGACACATTGCTCACCATCGAAGCAATGAAAATGAACACGTTCGTGTATGCGCCCCGCGCAGGCACCGTCAAAGACGTGTTCGCTGAAGCCGGCGCCTCCGTTGAGGAAGGTCAGGCTCTCGTGACCATCGCCTGACACATCCTCAATTCTTACACGCCAATCCAGCCGACAACCGCCAACACCGCCGCCGACCTCATGCCGCATTCGTTTCCCATCCTCTCTCCCGAGGAAGCCGCCGCTCTCATCCAGCATAATTCCACCATCGGCTTCAGCGGATTTACCCCGGCTGGAGCTGCCAAGGCCATTCCCATCGCGCTCGCTGAGCGTGCAGAAAACGAGCACGCGGCAGGCCGCCCCTTCCAGGTCGGCGTCGTGACCGGCGCCTCCACCGGCGAATCTCTCGATGGACGCCTCGCTCTCGCCGAAGCCATCTCATGGCGCACGCCTTACCAGTCGAACAAACACCTGCGTAAAGCGATCAATGAAGGCCGCGCGCGTTTCTTCGACATGCACCTCTCGACGCTCGCCCAATCCATCCGCTACGGGTTTCTTGGCAAATTCGATTGGGCTGTCATAGAAGCCGCCGCCGTTACGGCCGATGGCAAGATCATCCCCACAACCTCGGTCGGTGCCTCTCCCACATTCTGTACGGTCGCAGACAAGATTCTCGTGGAACTGAACCGGTTTCATCCGCCGGAACTCGATGGCATCCATGACATTTACGAGCCCCACGATCCGCCACACCGCGAGCCCATTCCTTTGGTTAACTGTTCCAATCGCATCGGCAAACCGTGGATCCAGGTGGATCCCGCCAAAATCGCGGGCGTTGTGCAAACCAATCTTCCCGATGAAGTCGGCGGTTTCGATCCTGCCGACGAAACGACCAACCAGATCGGGCGCAACGTTGCCGAGTTTCTTGCCGGTGAAATCGAGGCCAAACGCATCCCGCGCGAGTTTCTCCCCCTGCAATCCGGCGTCGGCAATGTAGCCAATGCCGTCCTTGCCGCGCTTGGAGAGCACCCTGGCATTCCTGGGTTTGAGATGTTTTCCGAAGTTATCCAGGACTCCGTGATCGCCCTCATCCGCAGCGGCAAATGCAAATTCGCAACCGGCACCTCGCTGACTGTCAGCCCCCCGGTTCTCAAGGACATCTATTCAGACCTCCAATTCTTCAAGTCGCGCATCCTGCTTAGACCGCAGGAGATCACAAACAATCCCGAGATGGTGCGTCGCCTTGGCATCGTGACGATCAATACTGCCATCGAAGTGGACCTCTTCGGCAATGTGAACTCCACGCATGTGATGGGATCTTCGATGATGAACGGCATCGGTGGCTCGGGCGATTTCACGCGAAACGGTTACATCTCCATCTTCACGTGCCCCTCCCTGGCCAAGGGAGGCAAGATCAGCCCCATCGTTCCACTCGTCAGCCACATGGATCACAGCGAACACTCCGTGCAGGTGGTCGTCACCGAACAAGGCGTCGCCGACCTCCGTGCGAAAACACCCCACGAACGCGCCCAACTCATCGTAGATCATTGTGCGCACCCGGATTTCCGCCCGCAGTTGCACGCGTATTATGAGGCCACGAAACTCGGACACGTACCCCAGTCCCTGGCTGCCGCATTCGCAATGCACGAAAAATTCCTGCGGGACGGCGATATGCGCGGCGTCGACTGGGCCAATCACGGCCTTTTACATTGACCCAACACGCCGTCGCTTGCTCTCAGGGCAGGCTGTTGCATCCGCGGCGTTCATGCGCTGTCTTCTTTCATGGCCAAGGACATTCGCAAACAGGCTTCCGACAACGATGCAACAGCGAAGGTGGCCAGCGATTCCCAACCCTCCTTCGAGCACGCCATGAAACGTCTCGAAGAAATCGTAGAGGAAATGGAAGAGGGCGAGCTGGACCTGGAAACGCTCATCTCACGCCACGAGGAAGGCACCCAACTCGTCAAGCTGTGCAATGCGCGCCTCGAAGATGCACAACGCCGCGTCGCGGCAATCGAAGAAACTGGCAGCGGCGTCGAGCTGACACTTTTCGAGCCTGCTCCTTCGCCTTCCACCGGGATTTCTTCCCCCTCTCCCGGTCGCAAATCTCCCCGCCGCAACAAGCCCGGAGAGACTGTGGCCCCCGGCAGCGAAGACAGCGCAGAGACGGCAGAGGGCTCCGATTCTGATGGCTTGTTCTGATCCGGCAGGGCCGAGCCATGCCCCTCGCCTGCAACTCTGGCTGGCTCACGATTAAGCCGTTCCCGCCCAGCCCTGCAAAAACGCTTCTATCAGAGTGGGGAGATCACCGCTGTATCCCCCTTCGAGCATGGCGGCCGCTGCCAGTCCGGATTCCCGAACCCATCCGCCCAGCTGGCAGAAATCCTGTTCTTCCAATGCCATCATCGTAATCGGATCGCGCACGTAGGCGTCGAACCCGGCCGAAATCAGAACAAGCTCGGGCTTGAACGCCTCCACCACACTCCACGATTCCCGCAGCACATCCCTGTGGTCATGCGAAGGCGTGCCGGGCGCTACGGGAAAATTGCGGCAGTTCCCACGCGAAACAATTCCCGTGCCGGGATAACCCGGAGATTGATGCACAGAAACGAACAACGCTCCTTCCCTGCCGTACAGGATGTCCTCGGTACCATTGCCATGATGCGCGTCGAAATCCCAAATCGCCACGCGCGCAATGCCGCGCGCAAGCGCATCCAACGCGGCGATCGCCACAGAGTTGAGGTAGCAAAACCCCATCGCCTCCGTGTGCGTCGCATGATGGCCCGGTGGCCGCATAAGACAAAATGCCGGCACGCCAGCCTCGGCATCGCCCGCAGCAGCCAGGGCCGCGCCCGCGCAGCGCCGGGCATGACCGAATATGCCGGTGTGGGAAGGCGTGTCGGCATCGATAAACACCTCGCGCTGGACAAGATCGAACAGTGCGGCGTCGTGCGCACGCCGGATGGCCTCCTCTCCCGCTTCAACCGGTTCGTGCCACTCGAGGTCGAGGTCGCTTTCGCGCAGGCGTTCCACACTTGCACGAACCCGCTCGGGCCGTTCCACATGCACGCCATAGGAATACGACACGCAGGCGGGATGATAATAGACAATCATGGCGCAAGCACCTGCAAAGAGATGGCCGCATCCAGGCCGCTTTTCAGCACGGCATCGAATACGCGCTCCCGGGCCGGTGAAAGTCGACCGCTCTCGCCGATCTCTTCCAGCTGCGCCAGCTCCGGGTTGCGTCCGGCAACTAACGCCGCCTCGTTCATGCGGGGCCGTTCCACTTCCATGACCGTATCTTCAATTCCGTTCTTATCCGCGATTGCGTACACATCCCATTTTCTCTCCACATCCATATCGACGGGCACTGCGGGCACCAGCCCACGCCCGGGCTCAGTCTTGAGTCCCTCGATCTCGACAGCGCCGATGGCATAACGCAAAACGCGTCCTCCGTTCAAAACGATGTCTGCCGATTCCATCAACTGTCCCGCTGTCGGCGAGCCGACCAGCAACGCGTTTGCCTGCTGCGCGAGCACGCCAGCAATGATCTCAGACGGCCCACGCACATCCGAGTCAGTGAGCGCAATGATCCTACCCGAAAACAGGGGTTCACGATTCCCGGTGTAAAGTTTATCTTCCCCAGCGTCAGCATGCGAACGAATGGTAAACAATGGCGCTCCGGGCGGGCGAAAACGGCGGAGTACAGCCGCCGCAAGATTTGCGTCGCCACTTGCACCGCAGGCGCGCAGATCGAGAATCGCGGTGGCGACGCCATCGTCTGTGAAACTGCTGAGCGCCTCGTCGAGACGTTCCAACATCACGCCGTTCAACGCCCCGGGACGTACATAGCCGATGCCATCAATGGTGGCGCTGGCAAATGCGCCGGAGCGAACGTCCTGCGGAGCGCCTGGCGGCAGAAGTTGAATCCCCGGATCTTCGCGCAGCAACAACCCGTGCAGCTGACTTCTCGCAAGACCCGCGTCGTCGAGGCGCTCGCTATGAATGTACGAACTGCGCAGAAGACTGACGATGCTCTGGACTTCGGTTTCCGCCAGCGCGTCGACCAGCTCCCGCATCGTCGGAGCGGATGTCGGTTGCGGCGTTGGCTCGGGTTCGGGTTCCGGGGCGTCTTCCGATTCCGTCTCCGGCGATGGTTCGGGCTCCGGCACTGGCACCTGATCGTCGATCTCCGGCGGCAGCGACGGTGGCGCCGGTGGGAGCGACGGTTCATCCAGATTGGGGATTGCTGGTGGCAGCGCAGGCGGCATCTCCTGCTGTGCAATTGCGGTTCCCCGAGCCGCCATCAGAACGAAGAAACTCGCTGTAACCATTAACGTCCTGCTTTCATGCAGACGAAAAGGTGTGCGGCATAAACTGGAAGAAAGGTGCGGGATCATAAATTGCATGAGGCCGGACGCCCAATGTCCGTCCTCCACTGAGCGTTCGGGAATGCGATGGAGTCAACTGCCGCATACGCATTGGCGACAGCGGCTTCGTGCGTGTCCCCAAGGGCCGTGACACCGAGCACGCGTCCCCCGTTCGTTTCAATCTGCCCCGCTTGCCGCCGTGTGCCCGCATGAAACACAACCACCTCCCCGGGACCTCCCTCGGCGCGATCAATCCCCTCGATCCGAAACCCTTTCGCATGCGAACCGGGATACCCGCCCGATGCCATCACGACGCAGACGGCGACGGCTTCCCGCCAGCGCAACGGAGGGGCCAGGTGCAACTCGCCCGTCGCGCAGGCCTCCAGTTGCGGAAGCAAATCGCAATCCAAACGGCGCATCAGCACCTGCGTCTCCGGATCGCCAAATCGCGCGTTAAACTCCAGGACGCGAGGACCGGATGCTCCGAGCATCACACCCGGGAAAAGAAGTCCGCGAAACTCCACACCGTCCGCACGCATTCCATCGAGAAAGCGCCCGACCACCTCCCGTTCAATGACATCCAACGCTGCCTGCACAGGTTCGCGCGCCGGACTGAAGGATCCCATCCCCCCTGTGTTCGGTCCCGTATCCCCATCGCCGGCCCGCTTATGATCCTGCACGGTCTCCAACACCCGCGCGGTGTGTCCATCCACAAGCGCGTGGATCGAGCACTCGAGTCCTTCGAGAAACTCTTCGACCAGCACCGTCCGGCCGGCTTCCCCGAAACGTCCCTCTTCCATCATGCCGACAAGCGTTTCCTGCGCTTCATCGCGGCTGGCCGCGATGACAACGCCCTTGCCCAGCGCCAGTCCATCCGCCTTGATCACCACCGGATACCCAAGTTCGTCACACAATCGCAATGCGTCCCTCACCGATGCGAACGTCATGCTTCGTGCCGTGGGAATACCGTGCCGTTGCATGAACGCCTTGGCATACGCCTTCGACGATTCGATCCGGGCCGCCGCCCGGGACGGGCCAAAGGCAGGAACGCCAGCCGCACGCAGGTCGTCCGCAAGACCCGCAGCAAGTGCGTCATCCGGCCCGATCACGGCCAACCCGGCTTTTTCAGCCTTCGCCAGTGCGACAATTCCGGCGCGATCCCCCACCGCAACAGGGCGCGACTCGATCGCACCAACCGCAGTGCCCGCATTGCCCGGAGCCACAATCACGCGTTCCACACGCGGCGATTGGGCAAGCTTCCACGCAATCGCATGCTCGCGTCCTCCGCTCCCAATAACGAGAACCGTCATGGCGCTTTAGGCACAAGCACAAGGCGTTCAGCCGGTAGATCGTTCCGCGATAGAAGGATGCGGCTTCCGGGCAGACGCCGCACATTGGTCTGCCGGCCCAGCCAATCGGACAACGGACGCAGCTCATACCCGGCAGTTGCCGGCGTGCGATAGGCCATCGGAACGACGATCGAAGGCGCAAGCGCTTCCACGATGGCGTCTAGTTCCGCCGTGCGCAGAGTCGGCGGCTCACCGACCGGAAGGAAGAGCACATCCACAGGCTTCAGACGGGAGGCTTCGGCCAGTGTCAACGGGCGCTCAATCTTTCCCAAATGCGCAAACCGAATTCCGTCAAGCCGCCATGAATAGGCCGTGTTGGGACGGTCCCCCGCGATGGCCACCCCCACAATCCGCACGCCGTTTATCACATTCACACCGACTGCACCGGGACCTCGCAGCATGGGTGCCGTATTTTCCACAAGGTCGATGTTCGAGACAAGCGGATCCTCGCTGCTCACAAGAATCGCTCCGGCATTGAGCCCGCGCGGAGCGGGGTAGTTAAGCCGGACGGGGTCGAACGGATCAATGACCACCGTGAAGCCAATGCTCGACGTCACCGCAAAGGCGTTGTGACCAAGCCATTCGATGCTCGTTTTGCCCGGCTCCGGCGGTGGCGGCGTTGGATCCGGCCCGCCCGGGCTCCGCAGTGCGCATCCGGAAAGCCAGGGAACAACGCAGGCAAATACGGAGTAGAAAACCAATCGTGTCATGGGCCGCAATCCAACAACTCCCGGGCGCAACGTCAACTCCGAACGCCACTCAACAGACATTCCTCAAGACCCGAACGCAGCGCCGCTTCGTCCAATCCGCGCCCAATGAACACAAGCTTGCTGCAACGCGGTTCTCCGGCCCCCCATGGTGCCCCCCAGGTTATGCCAATCCGGTTGTTCACCCCATGAAACACGGCGCGCCGTTCCTCGCCCGCGATATCGACAATGCCCTTGCTCCGATACAAATGCGTCTCCCCACGGATCGCTCCCTGCAAAAACGCATGCAAAGCCCCGAGATCGAGCGGTTCTTCGTATTCCACTGAAAAACTGGAGATCCCGGAGTGATCCCAGCGCCGAAGCTCGTCGAGCAATCCGGGATCGACAGCAAGCTTGTCGTCCAACCGGAACACGCCAACGTCCAGTAGCAATCGCCAGTCCACCTTCGCATTTTGTGCCGGGAGGATTTGCGCCGCAGGATTCAACCCCCGCAGAATGCGTTCCAACTCGCTAACAAGCTCGCAGGAAACCAAGTCAATCTTGTTCAAAACCAGAAAATCTGCCAGTGCAACCTGGTTGCGCGCGGTTTCATGCTCGCGTAGCTGCGCGGAGAACTGTTCGGCGTCGATTACGGCGATTACGGCGTCAATTCGCGCTGCGCGCCGGATTTCGGGAATATTTTCGAACGTCTGAACGATAGGCGCAGGCTCCGCGATCCCCGTGGTCTCAATCAGCAGATATTCAAACCCCCCACGCCGCAACAGACGATCCAAGGTCCGCGCAAGATCGATCCGCACCGAGCAACACAGGCAACCGTTGGTGAGCTCCACCACGCCGTCTTTAGCCGAAGTTACCAGCGCAGGATCAATGCCGATGCGCCCTAATTCGTTCACTAACACCGCAAACCGGTGTTCGCGACACGTGTCCAGAACGTGATTGAGCAGGGTCGTTTTGCCCGCACCAAGAAATCCCGTCAGCAACGCGACGGGAACCGGTTCGCCTGATGCAAACGATGGGGTTGACGGCATCGCACAATGCCTCCGCCCGGCGAGGCTCGCCGTCAAACACAGTTTGGAGCCAGCGCCTGCGCCGCACCGCCGGTGCTATCGGCCCCCGGTGCGATCTTACTTTGCCGATTTTTTCAGCAGCGGAAGGCCGGTCCGTTCATTTTCCTGAACTTCATAGCCCTCGGGCAGCGCATCGATGGCGCCATCTTTCACGTCGCCCGCGAAGAAATAGAGCGTTACGTGCCGCCCCCCTTTCAACTCCTGTTTACGGGCGTGTAGATAATAGGTCTTACCTGATTTCTTGCTGACAACTTCGTACGGCATGGCGGAATATGTTGGTGGGATGGTTGTTAAAGAACTGTCGGAAATCGGAGCGGCGTAGCCTGCTGAGGGTCGAAGCCGGATGAGCGAGGCGCACAGCCTCGAAGGGAAAATTGCGCCATTCCTGAAAAGTCACGCATTGCCGGCAGCAGCAGCGACTGCACCTCCGGAACGCGTCGTCGGGGCTGCGCCAACTAGACCGGCTTTACGCAGCGTTTTGTATGCCCCGTTCTTGTTCATCGTCTTCAACCCTTTGGCCGAAATTTTGACGGTAACAAATTCCTCAAGTTCCGGCACCCAAACGCGACGCTTTTTGAGGTTCACATCGAAAACGCGAACATTTGTCGCCGTAACGTGACGTCCAACGCCGCCCTTCTTCTTGGCCAGACCGCGTCTGTGTATCACGCGCCCCTTGAGAGGGCGCGCTCCGGTGATTTGACAAACTCGTGACATAATCTTTGCGGTCTTGTGCGGTTGGGAATGAACGTAAAAGGAATGGGCGTGAAATTTGGCAGGGAGTACGGAGCCATCACGGCAATACCAGCTTTCGATATCCAGTCGTGCTCAAGCGAGTAAAGATAATAAACCGGTTCGATCGCGAGGTCAAGCGTCGCGCACGCAAATTTCCGGGCACACAAAACCCGGCCATTTCCAGCCGTCAATCCGGCTCGGACAGCGGCACGGCCCACGGGACCGTGCTACAGCAGAATCGCTCCGATGCACATCTGTAGAACAGGGCCGTGACCTGTTCTTCTTCGCACCCAAAACCTGCACCCGCCGCGTCAGCGGGCGGCGTCATGCGCCGACCGGCACGGCCCACGGGACCGTGCTACA
>CAZZCL010000020.1:0-38741 GCA_964652295.1 uncultured Chthoniobacterales bacterium | reverse complement strand
GCACGCTTCGTCTCCCTCGGCGGCGTACGCTTCTGTCTCGACAATGCGCCCCGCGGCGCCATCCCAATGAAGCACGCAGCCAACCAACGCCCGCGCGCAAGTCACCGGATCCTGTTTGTAGAACGGGCGCTTCAACCGCGGAGCAATCGCGGCAGCGCGGGCGCCTGCGCTTTGTTCACAATCCGCTGGGATCATCGAGAAAGAGATGTGGCAATGCGAACTCCGCGGCCACAGTTTCAGCGAGGGCGCGCACGCCGAATGTTTCCGTCGCATAATGCCCGGCGTAAATCACATTCAGGCCGAGTTCCTGTGCGAGGGCGTGGGTGTGATGCGGTCCTTCGCCCGTGAGGAAGGTGTCGATCCCGGCTTCCGCCGCGCGCGCAAGCCCGGAGCCGGCTCCTCCGGTGACGACGCCCAGGCGGGAGACGGTTTGCGGGCCGAATGGCAGCAGCCGCACCGGGAGACCCACAGCCGCCTCGGCGCGCGCCACGATCTCCGTGAGCGGCAGCGATGGCCGCGCAATAAGCCCAATGCCGCGGTCGAACTCCACAAAGAATTCGTCTTCCTGCTCCAAGCCCAGCGCCTTGAGCAGGAGTGCGTTGTTTCCAAGCGTCGGATGCAGGTCCAGGGGAAGATGTGCGCTGTATACGGCAAGGCCAGCCTTGAAGATTTGCTGGAATTTCCGGCGGCGCGCTCCGAGCAGCGGACGCGGATCGCTCCAGTACAGGCCGTGATGCACCAGCAACAGCGTGGCTGGTTCCGCGCCCGCACCGCAAAGCACCCTCGGAGAGGCGTCGACAGACGCCACAATCCGCTGCACCTCCCCATGCTCGCTGTCGATCTGTAAACCGTTCCAAGCCCCGGCAAAATCGGGGGTGTTCTTGATCTCGAGCAACGTATCGAGACGACGGACGATATCCTTAAGGCGCGCTGTCACAACCCGTTCCCTGCGGTGGAACGCGGCCGCTTTCAAGCCCCAACGCAGGCTTGCCGACGGGCGTGCGTTGCCGCATTCTGTTGGTGCGATGAATGAGGCTCGCGAACTGTTGCAACTGCCGGAGGGCTCCGGGGCGTGGCGTAACATCTTTTTGATTGCCGCCGCGCTGATCGTCCTCTGGCAGATGGCGAGCGGTTGGCGTGCGGGGTTGGCGCGCGCCATCGCAGGTCTCTTGTCGCTCGGGGGGGCGTATACTGCGGCATGGTTCCTTGGCCCACCCCTCACGCCGCATCTGCGTGGCGCGTTGAGCCTGCCCGATTTTCTGGTTTCCGCCGCAGGCGGCGCGGGTGCCGGGCTTATCGTGTACGGGCTTGCCGTGATGATCTCGCACACGCTTTTCAAAAGCACGCGGGATCAGCGTAATCCGTTTGTGCGTTTTGTGTACGGAGCGAGCGGCAGCGTGGTTGGCCTCGTCGTGGGCGTTTTGATTGTGTGGGGACTCCTCATTGGCATTCGCCTGCTGGGTACGGTGGCGGAAACAGCCATTATCGCGCAGACTACGGAGGAATCATCGATCGGCGCAACCGGCTCTGGCACCGTGCGTTCGGTCCGTGCGTCGCCTGCGGGCCGCGCACCTGCCCGCAAGGAGATAGTTGAGGCGTCTGCCGAGACCGGCGGCATTGCGCATACCCTGGCCAAAATGAAAGCGTCCATAGAGCTGGGTCCCGGGGAAGCGTTGGTGGCTATGGTCGATCCCGTGCCTGAAAACGTTTACGCGATCCTGAAAAAGCTTACGCGACTTTCGCAGTCGCCCGCCGGCGCGGAACGGTTTCTGCGTTATCCCGGTGCCCGCGAACTGGCAAATGATCCGCGCATTCTTGCGCTGCTCGACGATGTCACAATCCGGAAAATGATTGAGCGCCGCGATTTTCTTGGCCTGATCCGCAACGAAAAGATTGTGGCCGTGGCAAATGATCCGGAACTGAAGGAACGCCTTGGCAGCTTTCCATTGGACGACGCGCTGGATTACGGCTTATCCACCGGCCCCGGACCTGAAATGCCGGCGGATGCGCCGCGCGCGCGCCTCGAACGATTGCAGGCACCGGCAATTCTGGGCTTGCGCCAGGCCGCAGTCTTCGCTTCCTGAACCTGCACATGTCCGCCACGGAATACACCGCCACTATCGGGCTGGAAGTTCATGTCCAGCTGAAGACCCGAAGCAAAATGTTTTGCGCATGTGCAAATCTCTATGGCTCGGCGCCGAACACCCAGACCTGCCCGGTCTGCCTCGGCCTTCCCGGCGCGCTGCCGGTTATGAACGCGGAAGCACTGCATTTGACGGTGCTCACCGGTTCGATGCTTAACTCTCGCATCCCCGACGTGTGCAAGTTTGATCGGAAGAACTATTTCTATCCCGACATGCCGAAGAACTATCAGATTTCGCAGTACGCCGTTCCGTTGTGCATCGGCGGGGAAGTGGAGCTGCACGATCTGGCCTATCCAAAAGACGCCCAGAAATCGATCGCCACGCCGGATAAACGCGTGCGTCTTGTGCGCATCCATCTGGAGGAGGACGTAGCCAAGAGTACTCATTTCGACGCGGGCAGCGGCATCGATTACAACCGCGCGGGCACGCCCCTCATGGAAATTGTGACTGAGCCCGACATTGCATCGCCGGAAGAAGCGTTCGCGTTTCTTACATCGCTCAAGCAGGTGCTTACCTATGGGGACGTGAGCGATGCCGACATGGAGAAAGGGCAGTTGCGCTGCGATTGCAACGTCTCGGTGCGTCCCGCCGGGCAAAAAGAGTTCGGCACCAAGATCGAGATCAAAAACATGAACTCCATCAGCGGCGTGCGACGCGCGTTGGCGTTTGAAATTGAGCGGCAAACAGCGTTTCTGCGCGGTGGCGGAACGCTTCAGCAGGAGACGCGGCGGTGGGACGACACAGCCGCGGAGACGTTTCTCATGCGCACAAAGGAATACGCGCATGATTACCGGTACTTTCCGGATCCGGACCTGCTGCCGGTCAGGACCGCGGGCCTTGTCGAACGCGCCCGCGGTTGCGTTCCTGAGTTGCCTTCCGCGAAACGGCGTCGGTACATGGAAACCTATGGGGTGAGTGCCTACGATGCCGGGGTGCTCGCTGCCGACCTCGGCTTGTGCGACTATTTCGAACGCTCGGCTACAGATGTGAAGAATGGCAAGGCGGTGGCCAATTGGATCTTGAATGACTTGCAGAGCGCGTTGTCCACAGCCGACATGGGCATCAAGGAATGTCCGGTGCCTCCGGGTGCCTTGAGCGATCTGGCGGCTTTGATTGACAGCGGAAAGATCAGCTCGCGGCAGGGCAAGGAAGTGTTCGCGGAGATGTTTGCCTCGGGAAAATCGCCGGGGGATATCGTCAGGGAAAAAGGGCTGGAACAGACAAGCGACGCCGGTGCCATTGAGCCTTTGGTGGATGAAGTGATCGCGGCAAATCCCAAGCCGGTTGCGGATTATCGGGGGGGGAACACCGCGTCCATCAACTTTTTGAAGGGACAGGTCATGAAGTTGTCCAAAGGCAAAGCCAACCCGAAACTGGCGGGGGAAATTCTCGAGAAAAAGCTGTCTGAACACTGAGCCGCCGGGCGGGTTGTTGTATCGTCCGAGCATGCGACAGCTTGCCGAACGCGCCAGCGGCTCTTGGGCGAACAAGGCGTTCCGCGTCCCGGGCGGCATCCCGCCGCGCGGTAGTGCCCCCTCTCCATGTGGGGCGTTGAGAGAGCGCAGGAATTGCGGCTGCGCATTGCGCAGGCGCACGCATCCGGCGTAAGGTGAGGGCATGGAGGCGGAGCGCCGTTCGCATCGCGTCGAGGCCTGGAATCAATCGATCGGCATCCTGCTCATTGCGGCAGCCGCTGCGCTGCTGATTGCCTTGGTGAGTTATACCCCGCGCGATCTGCCTTCCTGGATCCCGTTCAATTTTGCTGAGCCCGCAAATGAACGCGCGGAAAATCTTTTGGGACGCACCGGCGCGATCATTGCGGGGGCATTGTTCTTCTTTTTTGGTGCCGCTTCGTTTCTGCTGGCGGCGCTGGTGCTTGGGCTGGGGGTTGCCAAAGTGCTTGTCCCCCACAGTCAGGCCTCGCTCAAGCTGATGTGGGCGGCGGCATTCATTGTGCTCGGCGCGTGTCTGATTCAGATCCAGCCATGGTATTTTCACCGGCTCAACGATGAGTTCAATATCGAGGGAGCCGGAGGTTGGGTGGGGCATTTGTTGGGCGAGGAGTTGTTTGCCGCGCATTTGGGCCGCTGGACCTCGCTGGCCGTTCTTGGTGTCATTTATTTTTTCGTGTTGTGCCTGATGCTGGGCATCCGGCCGTGGCGTCTGCCGGGAGATCTTGCGGAAGCACGCAGACGCTGGCGGGAGGCGCAGCATCGCAATCGGATTGCACGGGCGGGTCCAATCGACCGGCTTGAACTTCAGAAGCGCTGGATCGAGGAGGAACGGCGGCGGCTTCTGAAAGATCTGGAACGAACCGGGACCGAGCCTGGAATTCCCAATCTGGGTGAGCCCGTGCAGGAAACCCAGGCCGAAGAGGGGGTAGCTTCCGGGAAAGAACCGGCTGGCATCGCGCCATCCAAACGGGCAAAGCCGTCTCACCACTCCACAGCAGGGAGATCTGTGGGTCGGCCGCTGCCATATCGTTGTCCGGACTTCGCATTGCTGGATCCGCCCGAGCCGGGCGAGAGCCTGAACATGGATCCTGCCGAAGTGGACTGGGTGCGTTCAACCATTCTTGCGACGTTACAACAGTTTGGAATCGAAGTGCAGGCCGGACCGGTGACGCGTGGGCCCGCCATTACGCGCTACGAAATTTATCCGCCGGACGGCGTCCGGGTGGACCGGATCGTCAGTCTCGAAAAAGACATTGCCCGGGCCACCCGGGCGGAGCGCATCACCATTCTCGCGCCTGTACCGGGTAAGGACACGGTTGGCATTGAGATTGCCAATAGCAAAAAGACGAAGGTGTCGCTGCGCGAACTTGTGGACACAGCGGAATGGAAGAACCAGGAAGCGCTCCTGGCTTTGGCGCTGGGCAAAGACGTGTACGGCCAGATCATTGTGGCAGACCTCGCCCGTGCGCCGCACCTGCTTGTTGCGGGTACAACCGGTAGCGGCAAGAGCGTCTGTATCAACGTCATCCTCGCGAGCCTGCTACTGAGGTTTCCGCCGGAAGAACTGCGCCTGCTGTTGATCGACCCCAAGGTTGTCGAACTGCAGCTGTACAACAATCTGCCACATCTGCTTTCGCCGGTGGTGACCGACATGAAGAAGGCTGTGCCCGCGTTGCGTTATGTAATCGATGAAATGGAGCGACGCTACCGGTACTTCGCCCGTGCGAACGTCAGGCATATTACCACGTTCAATCGGCGTGGAACGAAGCAACGGGCTGCTGCGCCACATGACGGGCAGAACCCCGATGCAGCCCAGCTCGATCTTGGCCTCGCGGCTCGGGCCGCCCCCGTCGAGGAGCCATTGCCGGACAAGCTGCCCTTCGTCGTTGTGATTATCGATGAGCTGGCGGACCTCATGCAAACCGCCCCGGCAGAAATTGAGTCGTGCATTGCGCGCATTGCGCAGAAGGCGCGTGCAGCGGGGATTCATCTGATTGTGGCCACGCAAACGCCACGCGCCGACATCGTTACCGGTGTGATCAAAGCGAATATCCCGAGCCGCATCGCCTTTCAGGTGGCCTCAAAGATCGACAGCCGCGTGATCCTCGATCAAAACGGTGCCGAGCGTCTGCTCGGGCAGGGCGACATGCTCTATCTTCCGCCAGGAACCTCACGCCTTGCGCGCGCTCAGGGCGCTTTTCTCTCCGATGACGAAGTTCAGCGGCTTGTGGATGCCGTGTGTATGCAGCGCGGGCCGGATTATCTTGCCGACCTTGACGCGCCGCCGGAACCGGCCCCCGGCAGTGAGGAAGAAACCATCCGCCCGGAAGATCGCGAGCTGGCGTTGCGATGCTGGGATCTGATTCTTGCCGAGGAAAAAGCCTCCACCTCGCTTTTGCAGCGCAAGTTGAACCTCGGTTACGTGCGGGCGGCGCGCATTATGGATATTCTGGAAGAGGAAGGATGCATCGGGCCTGTCGACGGGGCGAAGCCGCGTACGATTTTCCGCCATGTCATGCCCTTCGAGGCTTGAGTTCCGGCAATGTGCCGGTATATGAATCGAGGATTAACGTTATGCATCGACGCGCCGGACTTCGCCTGAAAACAGCCCGGGAGCAGCGCAAGCTGACTCTTCAGGACGTTGCGCGCGCAACGCGCATCCGGCCGGATCAATTGCATGACCTTGAGAACGACGATTACGGAAACTTCCCCAGTCCGGCTTATGCGCGGAGTTTTCTTACGCTTTATGCCCGCCATCTCAGCGTTGACGTGTCGCAGGAGCGCGAGTCGTTCGACATTGGCAACAATGTCTCCAGCGCTCCCGCCAATGCGCAGATTTTTCCACAACTGAACGTTTTTGGAAGAATCGCGTCCGGAACGGCGCACACGTCTTCGCGGCGCAGGATGTTGCCCGTGCTTGGGGTTGTTGTGCTGGTGGCGTTATTGCTATTCTCCTTCAAGCTCATGCTGGATGTGAATCGGCTTGGAGGAGCGATTGAAAATGGTGCGGGATCCAACAGCGGGAATGACGCTGGCAACCAGGTTGTAGTTGCCGAGGCGCCGGCTGCCGGTGCAGGTGCCGCTGCCACAAGCCCGGCAGTGTCCACGGAACCGTCACTGGCCAGTGTGGGCGAAGCGGCGCCTAACCGCCCCGGAAATGCAGCAGCCGGCGGGGAGGAGCAATTTGTCATACGCGCAGGCGTGCCGGCCGATCGGGCGGCCGTCGGCGGCGACGCCACCCCGTAAGCTTCGAGCGTGCGGTCCCTGGCCGCGTTTTGCGCGGTCGCAGAATGCAGGACCCCGAACGCACAATGCACAAGTCAGCGCGCAGCGCGATCCAATGCCCATGGCGAGAATGGTGGAACCCCAACAACCTTCCGGATAATCGTATTGGAATCATGAGCACACCCAGATCCATTCAACCCGCAAAGGTAGGCATGATCAGCCTCGGTTGTGCAAAAAATCTTGTCGACGCCGAACTCATGCTCGGCAGCATTCTGGAGCGGGGGATGCAGGTTGTGTCCGATGCCAATGAGGCTGACGTGCTTATCGTCAATACCTGTGCATTTATCGATTCCGCGAAGGAAGAATCCATCGATGCGATCCTTGCCGCCCATCGTGAGCGCGGGCTCGCGCGTCGCGCTGGTCAGCGGTTGATTGTGAGCGGCTGCATGTCGCAACGGTTTTCGTCCGAACTCAGGCAAAGCCTCCCCGAGATCGATGCATTCATGGGCCTCGATCAGGTGGCTGAGGCCGGACGCATCGTTGAGGAAGTTCTCGCGAAAGTTTCCGGCGAATTGCCCGGTGCTCTGGATTTTGTGACGCCGCGCCCGCGATATATTCCCGACTGGGGAACGCCCCGCTTCCGACTGACCCCGCACCATTATGCGTACGTGAAGATTGCCGAGGGGTGCAATCATCCGTGTTCATTTTGTGTGATTCCTCGTATGCGCGGCCGCCATCGCAGCCGCTCCATCCGGTCGGTCGTGGAGGAGATCCGGGGGCTTGTCGCTGAAGGGGTGCGCGAATTCAACTTGATCAGTCAGGACACGACCTATTTCGGTATGGACCTGTGGGACACCCGCGCAGGTCCGCGCGCCCCTGTGGATTCCTCACGCGGCCCAACGCTGGCCGCACTGCTCGAAGAGATCGAACAGATTGATGGCGAATTCTGGGTTCGCCTTTTGTACACCCACCCCGCGCACTGGAGCCGCGAACTGATGCGGACGCTTGCCGGCTGCCGTAAGGTGGCGCGTTACGTCGATATGCCCCTGCAACATATCCACCCGGAAATGCTGCGCGCCATGCAACGCGAAACGTCGCGGGAACATATTGAGGATGTCCTCGCCGGACTTCGCGAGACAGTCCCTGGCATTGCAGTGCGCACCACGTTCATCGCCGGATTTCCCGGTGAGACAGCAGAGCATTTCGAAACGCTGCTGGACTTCATCCGGAGCGCGCGTTTTGAGCGGCTCGGAGTTTTCGCGTATTCCCGCGAAGAAGGCTCGCGGGCGGCCCGGTTCGAAAACCAGACGGCAGCTGCCACCCGCAACGCGCGCGTGCGCAAAGCCATGGCTTTGCAACGCGAGATCGCGCTTCAGATTGCCGCGTCCCGGGTGGGTCACACCCTGCGTGTCCTTGTGGAGACCCCGGAGACAGCGCGCTCGGAAGCGGATGCGCCGGACGTTGATTGCCGCGTGTTTCTAAACCGGCCAGCCGCTCCCGGCGAATTCCGCGATGTGCTGGTAACGGCTGCGCGCGAGTACGATCTGGAAGCCGATCCGCTTTGAATCCGTTGTCGGGCTTCTCACTGAGGACAAACAGACTCAGGGGATCCCGCATCGGGTTCGCGCTCAGCGGTCCGACTCGCCCATCACGAAATCGAGGCTTCCAAGGATCGCGACCACGTCGCTCATCATGTGGCCCGGCAGCAGTACAGGCAGGATGCTGAGATTAACGAATGATGGCGAGCGGATCTTTAGCCGATACGGAACGCCTCCGCCCTTGCTGTGGATGTAAAATCCGAGTTCACCTTTGGGATTCTCTGCCGCAAAATAAATTTCCCCAGCGGGAGCATCGATCCCCTGCGTGTGAATGATGAAATGGTGAATCAACTCCTCCATTTTCGTGAGCACATCCTCCTTGGGCGGCGGCACATTCTTCGGATCCGACACATTAATGGGGCCCGAGGGCAGCTTTTCGACCACCTGCCGCAGGATCCGGATGCTCTGGCGCATCTCTTCCATTCGGACCAGGTAACGGTCATAACAATCGCCCACGCTGCCCAGGGGCACGTCGAAATCGTAGTCGGTATAGTCCAGGTAAGGATGTTTCTTGCGCAGGTCGTGATCGACGCCGCTGCCGCGCAGGTTTGGACCTGATACACCGTAATCGACGGCTTTCGCCGCGTCGATCACACCGATCTCCCTGGTTCTGTCGACGAAAATCCGGTTCCGGCTGAGCAACTTGTCGATCTCGTCGATCAGGGGGGCCACTTCATCGAGGAACGTGTTGAGCCGGGGGATGAATCCCTCGGGCAGATCGCGGGTCTGCCCACCAATGCGGGTATAGGAGGTAGTGAAACGCGCGCCGCTGAGCAGCTCCACCAGGTTGTAGATCTTTTCGCGCTCGGTAAACGTGTACAGAAATACCGTCATCGCACCGCAATCCATGGCGAAGGCTCCGATGCCGAGAAGATGCGCTGAAATGCGCCCGAGTTCGCAGCAGATGACCCTGATGGCCTTGCCACGCGGAGGCAGCTCCCAGCCCATCAATTTTTCCACGGCCAGCGCGTAGGCCACGTTGTTGGAGATCGGGGCGAGATAATCCAGCCGGTCTGTGTACGGAACGAATTGGTTGTACTGCATGTTCTCGGCGAGCTTTTCGTCGCCGCGGTGGAGATACCCGAGGTCGGGCGTGGCTTTTACGATCACTTCCCCGTCCAATTCCAACACAAGCCGCAACACACCATGGGTGGCAGGATGGGAAGGCCCCATGTTAATTGTCAGCCTTTCGCCGACGATATCTTCGGCGCTGGCATGATGAGATTCCACGGCGGCAGCGGCGCGCGCAGCCGTGTCTGGAGCTTCAAGTTCGCGGATGGTTGTGGGCATGAGAAGTGCGGGGAAGAGAGGCGAAACGATACGCGAAGCGGCTGCGTAGGCTTGTTACGAGGCCCGGCACGCTATGGTGCGCACTGCACGCAGCGCCAATGTGTGACAGGGGTGAGCGTTGCAGCGTCACTGACGGTTAACAGCGCAGGGACACGGTTCAAGAAGGATTTGTGAAAAGATTCACAAGCGCCCCACCCGAGCGGCGCCTCCCCGGTCAGGTACCGCCCTGCAGGTTCTGGATGATCCCGATCAGCGGCAGGAACAACGCGATGACGATCGTGCCGACGATAAGCGCGAGGAACACGATCATCACCGGTTCCAACAGGGATGTGAGGCCGGCGACCGCGTTATCCACTTCGTCGTCGTACACATCGGCAATCTTGAGAAGCATGTCGGGCAGCTGGCCGGTTTCCTCGCCCACATCAATCATGCTGATGACCATGGGCGGAAACACACCGCTGGCCTCCAGCGGTTGCACGATCGATTCTCCTTCTTTGACGCTGTCGTGCACTTTTGAGATGGCATCGGCAATCACGACGTTGCCAGCTGTTTCCCTCGTGATGTTCAGGGCCTGGAGAATGGGTACACCACTGGATACCAGCGTACCTAGCGTGCGGCTGAATCGTGAGATGGAACTTTTGCGCACCAAATCGCCAAACAACGGCATCCGCAACTTGATCGCATCGATGATGCCGCGCCCCTGCGCTGTGCGGGCAAAAAGTGTGTACGCCACCACAATGCCGACAATCACCGCGGCGATGGGGAGGAAATTCGCCTGAATCAAACGGCTAAACCCGATGACTGCCTGCGTCAGCGGGGGCAGCGGCCTGTCGCCGAGCATGTCCCGAAAAATCTCTTCGAACTTCGGCACGATGAACGCCATTAGAAAAATCAGGATGGCCACAGCAATGAACAAGACCACCATGGGATAAAACATGGCGGCGACCACCTTGTTCTTCACTTTCTGCGCCTTTTCCTGAAACTCCGCGAGGCGGCCGAGCACGACTTCAAGGACACCGCCCGCTTCGCCGGCTTTCACCATATTCACGTAAAGCTTGTTAAAGATGCGGGGATGCTGCCCGAGACTTTCGGAAAATGTGTTCCCGCCCTGAACGGAATCTGCAAGACGTTCGATGGTGCCACGCAACACGGGATCGCGTTCCTGTTTGCCCAGCACATTCAGCCCGCGGAGAAGAGGCAGGCCGGAGTCGATCAGCGTTGCGAGCTGCCGTGTGAACACCATGAGCGTTTTGCTCTTAATGCTCTTGCGCTGCATGAATCCGGCTGAGCGTCTGGCGCGCGGAGCAGCGGCCGGGGAGGCTTTGCGCATGGCACGAGCGGCTTTCCCTTCCTCGACCACGTTGGTGGGGAAATACCCGCTTTGACGCAGCATGCTAACGGCATCGTTTGTATTAGGGGCTTCGAGGGTCCCGGTAACTTCTTTACCGAGCGAATCCATGGCGACGTAGGCGAACTGAGGCATGGGAGGAAGAGCGGAGATAAGATGGGTTAAAGCCTCACGGTAACGGGATGGCGATCGGATGTCCACGTGAAAAGCAACAGCCAAATTCAGGCACCGCAGCAACGCTGAAGACCGGCGAAATTTGTGTCCCGCGTGTGTCGCGTCCCCAGCTGGAACGCCGACGCCTCATGCAAAGTCGGCGCGATGAGTCCTTAACGCCGACGGGTGCTGCGTTTGCCGGCACCGCGCTTGCCTCCACTGTACCGGACCGGTTTGCGTCGCGGCTCGATCTTCGCCGTGCCGGTCCCGGCTTTGACCTCTTTGATCTGATCCCGAAGGAGAGCCGCACGCTCGAATTCAAGATTTCCCGCAGCCTGCTGCATTTCCTCCTCGAGTTCCCGCAGCAATTCGGTGAGGTCGAGACCGCCGCTCTCCTCTTTCACGACGGACTGCTCGACGTCGCGCCCTTTGAGAATGGTATGCAAACTTTCCTGTACGGCGCGGCGAACGCTTTGCGGGGTGATGCCGTGCTTTTCGTTGTAGGCCAGCTGGCGTTGTCTGCGGTATTCCGAGACCGCAATGAGATCGCGGATGGATCCGGTCAATTCGTCGGCGAAGAGAACCACGAGCCCGTTGATGTGGCGGGCGGCGCGGCCGGCGGTCTGAATAAGAGAGGTGCGGCTGCGCAGATAGCCTTCCTTATCCGCGTCGAGAATACACACGAGACTCACCTCGGGCAGATCGAGACCCTCCCGCAGTAGATTGATGCCCACAAGAATATCAAACTCGGCTTTGCGCAATGCACGCAGGATTTCCACGCGTTCGATGGCGTCGATTTCACTGTGCAAATAGCGCACCCTGAGCCCGGCTTCCCGGAGATAATCGGCAAGATCCTCGGCTGTGCGCTTCGTCAGCGTGGTGATAAGCACGCGCTCTGCTTTCTCCACGCGTTCCCGGCAAAGCTCGATGGTTTCGTCGATCTGCCCCGCGAGCGGACGCACTTCGACGCGTGGATCCAGCAGGCCGGTTGGCCGAATGATTTGCTCGAACACAAGCGGTGCACCCGGCGTTGAGACGTCGGGTGGCGGCAGGGTCTCATCGTGCGGGTCATCGCCGGGGCCGGAGCGTGCGATGGACAAGGCAGTCCCAACGCCGCCCGGTCCGCCCGGCAGCCGGGCCGGGTCGGTTTCTTCGAGCGCGATGCGCGTGCGATCATGGGGGATATACTCGGCCACGCCCACAACGCTGTTGCGTAATTCGAATGCCGCCGGTGTGGCGCTCACATACACGGCCTGCCGTGTCATGCGCATAAACTCGCTGAAATCCAGAGGGCGATTGTCCAGGGCGCTCGGCAGGCGGAATCCGTACTCGACAAGGACGGTCTTGCGCGAGCGATCTCCCTCGTACATGCCACCGATCTGCGGGACGGAAGCATGGCTTTCGTCGATGACGGTAAGATAATCCTCGGGAAAAAAATCGAGCAGCGTAAACGGTCGGGAGCCGGGAGGGCGTCCGCTCAGGTGGCGCGAGTAATTTTCCACGCCATTGCAGAATCCCATCTCCTGTAGCATTTCGAGGTCGTACTCGGTGCGCATGCGAATGCGTTGAGCCTCGAGCAGTTTTTTTTCCGATTCGAACCCTGCCACCCGTTCCTCAAGCTCGCTGCGGATGCCGCGCAGCGCCGCCTGGAGCTTGTCTGCCGGTGTCACAAACTGGCGGGCGGGGAAAATCATGACGCTCGTTTCGGGCTCGACCACCGCGCCGGTGAGCGGATCGAAGCGGGCGATGCGCTCAATTTCATCGCCGAAAAATTCGATCCGCAACGCCTCCTCGTCCTGTTGCGCCGGATGCACCTCAACAACATCGCCGCGCACGCGGAATTTCCCCCGTGCGAACGCAACATCGTTGCGGTCGTACAACATGTCGACAAGCCGCGCCAGCAAGGCTTCCCGGCTCAGGCCCATGCCGGTGTGCAATCCGAGCACCATGTTGCGGTAGTCCTCGGGCGAGCCAAGGCCGTAGATACACGACACGCTGGCGACGACAATCGTGTCGCGGCGCGACAACAGGGAACTTGTGGCCGACAACCGCAGCCGTTCAATCTCTTCGTTAATCGCGGAATCCTTCTCGATATAGGTGTCCGTGCGCGGGATGTACGCTTCAGGCTGGTAATAATCGAAGTAGCTCACGAAATATTCGACGGCATTGTCCGGGAAGAATTGCCTGAACTCGGAGTACAACTGTGCTGCCAGGGTTTTGTTGTGCGAGATGACCAAAGTGGGGCGGCCCACGTTGCGAATGACATTGGCCATGGTGAAGGTCTTGCCGGACCCAGTGACCCCCAGCAGCGTTTGATGGCGGTTCCCTGCCTCAATCGATCGGGTGAGCGCATCGATGGCACGGCCTTGATCGCCGCGCGGGCCGTACGGCGATTTCAGCGTAAAATCCATCCGGCACGCTCGGCTGCCCGGGCGTCGGGCGCAACCTTATCGGGATTCCCCGCCCGGCCCCCGGCAGTACTGGGCGTGCATCGCTTCGCCGACTGCGATCAACCGTAGCTGGATGTCGTCGAGAAATTCATGCAGCCCCCGCTGAAAAATCAGGGCCACCGTGCTGTAGGCAAGATCGTAACGCAGTGCGCCGGACAGGCGTTCCGCCTCGTTGCTAAACGGCGCTCTATAAACGTCGGAGATGTCGTGCAGCGCCCGGTCCGCTTCCGAGACGCAATGCTCAATGGAACGCGGAAAATTCTCGTCCAACACAAGGAACTCGGCCACCTTCCACGGGGCCAATTGTCCCACGTATTCCTTGCGATAGGCTTCCAGCGCACTGCAGGAGCTGAGCACCGCCATCCATTGGATCACGTCCACCGTGCCGCCCACCCGTTCGCCCGACGGCAGGAGGATGTGGTATTTCACATCGAGAATCCGCGAGGTATAATCGGCGCGCTCGATGTATTTTCCAAACCGGATAAAATCCCTGCCTTCCCCCCGTGCCAGGGTAGCGTCGGTGATGCCCTGAAACAGGTAGGAGCCCTCAATGAGACTCCGGTAAAACTCATAGGGATTTGCCGAAAACGCGGAGTGCGCCCGGTTGGATTGCATGAATAGATGGAGTTTGTTGATGTGTTCCCACATCTCGCTGGAGATCTGTTCGCGCACCGTGCGCGCATTTTCGCGCGCAAACGCGTAGCAGGAGAGAATCGAGTTCGGATTTCGGTCTTCGAATGTCATGTAATGCGGCACATCTTCGCTGTTGGCCGCATCGTGCAATTCGTAGTACAGCTCCTCATCCTCAAGTGTGTTGATGACAGGCGCCCAGTGTCGTCCTGCTCCGGTGGCGCCGCCGCGCTCGGCTTCCAGGCCGAGTTGCAAATTCACATTGATGATGCGGGCGATGTTCTCGGCGCGCTCGACATAGCGGCTCATCCAGTAGATGGAATCGGCAACGCGGCTCAGCATGAGAGGCCTCCTTCAAGCGATTGGGAGGCGGACATCGCCATTGCGGCGGCGGTCGCCGCGCGCTCGGGTGTGTCCTCGCCATCCACTACCCATGTATCCTTACTTCCGCCTCCCTGCGAGGAGTTCACCACAAGCGACCCTTTTCTCAGCGCGACGCGGGTGAGTCCTCCGGGCACAATGCTTACCCGTTCACCGCTGAGGATGTAAGGGCGCAGATCGATATGCCGACCTTCGATGGCGCCATCGCAGATCGAGGGAACGCGCGACAGGGAGATCGTGGGCTGCGCGATGTAATCACGCGGCCGGGCTCGGATGGCGTCGCGAAATTTGTCCTGCTGTTCCTTCGTGGAATGCGGACCAATTAACATGCCGTACCCGCCGCTTTCGTTGGCGGATTTCACCACAAGCTCGCCAATGTGCTCCAGAATGTATGCGCGTTCATTCGGGTCCGACGACAGATACGTCTCCACGTTGGGCAGGATGGCGTCCTCCGCAAGATAGTAACGGATCATGTCGGGAACAAATTTATATACCACCTTATCGTCGGCCACGCCCGTGCCGATGCAGTTGGCCAGACTCACATTGCCGGCGTGTAACGCCCGGACAATGCCGGGCACGCCAAGCAGCGAATCGGGGCGGAACACTTCCGGATCGAGAAAGTCGTCGTCGATGCGCCGGTACAAAACATCCACACGCCTGAGCCCTTTGGTGGTGCGCATGTAAACTGCATCGTTCTGCACGGTGAGATCCCGGCCTTCGACGATTTCTATGCCCATGGCGCGGGCAAGAAAGCTGTGCTCGAAATATGCACTGTTGTAGATGCCCGGCGTGAGCAGACCCACGACCGGCTCCTCCTTCACATTGGCTGGCGCAATGTGGCGGAGTACGTTCAACAGCTCCTGGGGATAGTGATCCACCGGGCGCACGCGGTATTGCGAGAATAATCCCGGAAAAATCCGTTTCATGGCCTGCCGGTCCTCCAGCACGTAGGACACCCCGGACGGACATCGTCCGTTGTCTTCCAACACATAAAATTGGCCGTCGTCGCCGCGGATCAGGTCTGTGCCGCAGATATGGATGTAGATATCGTGCGGTACGTCGAACCCACGAAACTCAGGACGGTAGTGCGCCGCGCCAAGGACCAGTTCCGACGGAATGACGCCGTCGCGCAGGATCTTCTGGCCGTGATAAATATCGTGCAGGAACAGGTTGAGTGCGGCGATGCGCTGCTCGAGACCGCGCTCAATCCCGGCCCATTCCTTCGCGGAAATGATGCGCGGAATGAGATCGAACGGCATGATCCGTTCCGTGCCGCGGTCATCGCTGTACACGGTGAAGGTGATGCCCTGATCGAGAAATGATTGATCGGCCAGCGCCCGGCGCCGCACCAGCTCCGGAAATTCCAGCACATTCAGGCGCTCGTAAAGCTTGCGATAGTGCGGGCGCACAGTTCCCGCGCCCTCGAACATTTCGTCGAAAAACCCCTCTGTGTCGTAGCCGTGAAATAATTCCGCCATCAGGCACGCCCCTCCCTTGCAGGCATGTTAGAGCGGAATACGCCCGGGGCAAATGCAAAACGCAACATGCAAAATGCATGTGGGCGACCGCTGCGGCGGGGCGGCAGCAGGTGCCGGGGCGTCATGGCAGCAGGGTGTCCATCAGATCGATCATGAACTCCGCCTCTTCCTGTCCCATCGCCTCGAACCCCGAACCGAGCCCGAGTTCAGTGAGAAGCTTTGCATCAGCCGAATTGTTTTTCATAGCTACCAACGCCGTTTCCAGTGCATCGCGCAGCGACTTGTGTGCCGGGCTCAGAAGCATCGCATGGCACACGACATAAATCCGGCTTGAGACCACTGGCTTCAGCTGGTTTTTCACGAGGCTGGACAATTCTTCGAAGCTTTCGCCCAGAAAGAACCCGGCTTGGGCCCCGCCCTGAATCAAAGCCTTGGCTACCTGCACATAAGACGGTTGCTCAATGATGTTGAGGTTGTTTTGCGCGATGTCCGCGGGTTCCAACAGGATTCGACCGATCATTTCGACATCCGGCGCGGTTGTGGCAGCCACGCTCAGAGGCGGTTGCAAATCGGTGACTGCGGACGCGGGATTCGATGCTGCGACAGCCACGATCGTCTCGTCGGAGTGGTGGGCGCCGCGTGCCACGGGCAGGAATCCCTTATCGCGAACGAGCAGGGCTGTGTCGAATGCGTTGGCGTAGATAAGTTCCACGCGGTCGTTCATAACAGCATCGCGCATAGCGGTGAAATCATCGTATAACTCCAAGTGGAACGACTCCCCAAGGATGCGTCCAAGTCGGCTGTTGAATATGTACCAGGACGAGACCCTGGCTGCATTATGATCGGGACTGACGGTGAACTGAATCGGCATGATGGCGTTTAATCAGGCTGCAAGCCGGCTCAAGCCGGGACGGCGGCGCGTTCGGTTTCGAGCATCGCACGGTAGGTCTGCGTCATTTCCGCAATTTTGCTGCGCGACGGTTCGCGGCGAACGGATGTGTAGCTGACGATCTTCCCTCCGCGCACGTTGGGCACGATGGTGGCGTACACCCAGTAATGACCGCCATCTTTGCAAAGATTTTTCACGTAGCCACGCCATTTCTCACCGTGCTGCACCGTCTGCCATAAATCCAGAAAGGCGGCGCGCGGCATGTCCGGATGACGCAGAATGTGATGCGGCACGCCGAGCAATTCGTCTGCGGTGTAGCCGGACATTTTCACGAATGCGTCGTTGCACATAATGATAATCCCGTTGGGCGTGGTCTGGGAAACGATGAGTTCCCCGGAAGGAAACGGTGTTTCAATCTGGGTCACGCACACCCGGCGGGTGCTGCCGTCGTGAAAGGTGAGCGCGTGTTCCGTAAACGGTCCAGCGGTGTGTTCAGGCAGAATGTCTTTGAGTTCAGCCACGGCGTCTCGGCAGTTTTAGGGTTGAAACCAGCCCCGTGCGATTCCTAGGAAATCGTGTGTTCGATGGCTTCCGCAGCGCGGCGCGCCTCAAGAAAGACCAGCCCGAGTTTTGCGGCTTCGGTTGCCACAACGGAGAGCACGGCCTCGCGTCCGGCACCCACGATCAGGACGTAACCGCGGTGGCCCTTGACCATCACCTGTTCCAACGCTCCCCGGTTGAGTTCCGAAGCGGTGCGGGCGCCGATGGCATGCAGCGCGGCACCCATGGCACCCACGATGTCTTCATCGATGCCTTCGGACAGCAGGGTGGCAATGGTCAGGCCGTCGACGGACATCACCGCCGAGGCTTCGATGTCTGCGGATGAACCGTTAAGATTTCGCAGGATTTCGTTGAGTTGTTCGACTTTCATTGGTGGATAGCTTTCTGGCGGCGTTGTGGCTTGGATCAGGAAGATGTGCTGCGAAACTGTGCGGCGATCTGGCGGATGGCCAGCTCGACTTCACCCCGTTCATCGACGCTCTGCGGGCACAGGACCATCAGATAATGGCCCGCTCCATGGATGTCGAAATGCCGAAGAACAATCTTCTCCACGTAATTGATGTCCATGGCAATGGTGTTGGCATCTTTCTGGTTGAGAAGCCGTGCGGATTGCTCCAGGGCATGCCCCAGAACGGAGCTGCATGCACCGACCACCTCGGAATCGCAGTTGTAGTCGGCGAGTGGCAGTCCGGCCATATCGGCAACGAGCGCTCCGGTGAATCCGCCGCGGCGGCACATGGAAAGCAGGACGTTGGTAATGCGATCGGACAGATAATCTCCTGTAGGCGGCGGTGGTTCGCTTCGTTCCGCCGGGCGTTCGGCAGGGCGCTGCCTGGTCATGTCGACCACGGTTTGCTCATGCGCTATGATATCTTCCTGTGCCTTCGCAACGGCGGTGTTTCCGGTCTGAGGCGTTGGCTGCGCGAAAACCGGTACCTGCCGCGTGGCGGGGCTCGCCAAACGACCGCCCACCCGCAGAAGATTCACCAACCGGGCGGCGTCCTTGATCTCAGAACAATCGCGGAGGTTCATCGGGGTTGACGCTGGCCTGGTTGTCGCGGGTTTCGCGTTCCCTTACTTCGAGTGCCAATTCGAGGTACAACCGCGCGATCTCCGGAGCTTCCTGTTGCAGCACAGCGGGAATGGCTGTGAGACTGGAGGACACGAAGGCTTCATGATGTGGAATGACCGTGCGGAAGAAGGCGTCTTCCGGAATGACGTTCATCAATTGGCTGCGCACCTCGCGTTCCGTTTCGCTGCGTTTGTCGTAGCGATTAATTAAAATGCCATCCAGTCGCAGTGTCGAAGCGACGCCGGCACGCTCGCTTGCAACATGATCTATGAGGTTCAGAAACAGCGGCAGCGATTTTAAGGTCAGACCCTGGCAGTCCGCGGGTACGATGGCGCCGTCGCTGACGGTGAGCGCGGCGCGCACGCCGCCGCCGAGGCCGGCTGGCGCGTCAATCAGCGTATAGCGAAATCCTTCTGCAAGCTCGCGCAGCACCCCGGCGAGTACGCCATTCCACGCCGATTGTTCGATCAGCTGCACGGCGCCCGGGTCAACCACCCCGATGCCGGCAACGCTCATGGAGCCGTCCCGCGCTTCAGCGGCGACGTCTCCGGCTGAAGCATCGCCACGCAACACATCCACCAGGCCGCGCGTGGTATGATTGCGCAGGTTACTGGCCAGTGAAATGCCTCCCTGCGGATCGAGATCGACGACGAGCGTGCGCCCTGCCATGCGTCCCAGGGAATACCCCAGATTTAAGGCAGTTGTCGTTTTGCCGGACCCCCCCTTCTGGCTGCCTATGGTAATGATGCGGCTCATGCAAATCCTAAGCAAAACCTTCAAAAACGAGGGGGAGCTTCATCGAGCAGAGGGCGCGCGTCCAGCGCAATTGCGCGCAGCGCGGCGGCGAGCAGCGCGTCCACCCGTGTGTTATTGCCATTGCCATCGACCAGTCCTGAACTCAGACGCGAACGCACCTCGTCAAGCCTCGGCGCCAGGTCGAGCAGAACGGCGCTGATTTGCGGGGCGCCGTTAGGTGGTGGGCAATCCGGTCTGAAACGCACGGCAAATTTGCCCTCTGCACATAGCATCAGACGCAGCAACGCCTCACGATCCGTGAATTCGCGAAGCGTGGCGCTTACGAACCGGCCTGCGCACAGCGAGATTTCTGCGCGCGGATCCTGAAGCGTCACGATGGCGGTTTTGCGGCCAAGTTCGAGTGACTGCAGCAGGAGCTGCAGCGAGATGTCCCGGAGATCGCCGGACGTGTCGTGTTCTGCGGTGGCGAGCGGCTGGCTGCGGCGCAACGCGGCTTTGATGCGGGCGGCAAGTTCCGCATGGTTGAATGGCTTGACCAGATAATCGTCGGCACCGAGTTCCAGAGCGCGGATCTTCAGATTCGCCCGGTCGAAGTGCGAAAGCACAATAATCGGCATGATGGCGAATCCTTCGCGCCGAAGGATGTCTATGACATCGAAGCCATCCATGCCCGGCATCTCGATGTCCAACAGCAGCAGATGCGGAGGATCGTTTCGGACCGCATCGATGGCCGCCGCTCCGGAATCGGCGATGGCAGGCAAATAACCCAGCAGTGACAGCGCATCTGCAAGCAACGCGCTGCTGTGCGCTTCGTCGTCCGCAATCAGAATGCGCCAGGCAGTCATGCGGACACAGTCCGGGCGAGAGGGTTGAGGTTCGGACGCGCCGCTTCGAGGAGGCGGGCGAAGGCATCGCGGACCGTGTCCGGCCCGTCGATATGCACTAGCACGGGGCCGTGGGGCGTGAGGCGGCACACGGCACGTGCCGGGCGCAATGTGGCACCGGTGTCCGGGGCGCGGATGTCCACGCAGTCAAAAAGCGCAGTCAGATTTTCCTCCACGATCAGCAGATCGGGATATTCTTTTGCTGCCACGTCCTGAAATTCTTTTGGGCGTTGAACCATGGCGAATTCCACGCCTGCGACTGCGAGCACCGGATCCAGGGTGGCACCCAGACTCCCGTTGGGATCGCAAGCCAGTGCGGTGTGCAGTTCACGGCCCAGCTCTTCGTAGCCAAGCGGAAGCTCCAGGGCAAGTCGCGCTCCGGAGTCACGGTTTTCCGCGTGCAATCGTCCCCCGTGCAGCCCGGCTGTTTGCCGGGCGACAACCAAACCCCAGCCGGTGCCGCCTGTTCTGCGAAAGCCACCGCTATCGGCATCGCCCCACGGGCGCCGAAGTAAATCGAGCACCTCTGCGGGCAGGCCGGGTCCCTGGTCGTCAACCGTGACGACCAGGCCGGTCTCCGGCACGATGCCGGCGGAGAGCCGGACCACACCGCCAGCCCGGCAAAATTTGACGGCGTTCGAAAGGAGATTGCTGAGCGCCTGATCGAATTTTGTGCCGTCGAGAAAGGCGGGCAGTGCCGGACCGCGCAGATCGACCTCGATCCGGACCTTGCGTGTGGTGGCATTCATCTCCTGAAGTTCTGCGGCGGCGCGCAACGCGGCCCAGGGATTCATCCTCCTGCGTTTCAAACTGAGACGCCCTGCCTCGGCATCCTGCAGATCGAGGATGTTTCGCACCAGCCGCTCCATGTTGTGGGCGAGATCGCGGATGCGCAGGGGGGCTTTCATGCGCGCGGCGGACTGGGGATCGTTGGCGAGCATGTCCGCATATCCCGCAAGGGCGAAAAGCGGACTCTTCAAATCGTGCGCTGCAATGCTCATCAGATCGGACTTGAGCCGGTTTAGCCGTTGCAATTCCTCATTTTCACGTGCAAGCCGCCCTTGCACATCCGCCAGCAGCGACACATCGCGCGTCGCTCCGAAATATCCGTCGATCTGCCCTTCACACCCGCGCACGGTGACGATGGTTTGCCATACGCGCACGATCTCGCCGCTGGCACGGCGGTTCTCAAGGATGCCGCTCCATGTGCCTGTTGTGCGGTCGGTCAACCCTTTCCACATCTCCTGATACAGCGTCGGCGGATGACGTCGGGAATTGATGATTCTCGGATTCCGTCCGAGCACCTCGCGCAGGCTGTAGCCATAGATTTCCAGCCATGCCGGACTGGCTGCCAGCAGGCTTGCAGCCACATCACAAAAGATAACCGCGTCACTGCCGCGCTCAAGCACGGTGTAACTTCCCGCGAGTTCCCCCAGATCCTCGGATGCGCTGCGCGCCGGACGCACAAGCGCATAGGAGGCGTGCTCCGCCCGCAAAAATACTGTCTGCCATCCGTACGGCGCGCCCGGGCCGATTTCGTCGGAGCGCCACGCCGCAGCGCCACGCCCTCCCCGGGTCAACCATTCGCCCAGTGCCACGCCCGTGCGCGCTTCCACCGGACAATCGGGTCCGTGCAACCTGCGGAGACAGGTCTCGTCTCCGATAAGTTCGAAAACGGACCATGGCAGATGGTCAGGCATAGGCGGAGGATCTGTATCATGCTGCGGGCAAACCATCCTGCGGGGGCATGGAGGCAATATGCAAGGTTTGTGTTGGGAAGGCAAACTCCACGCCAAGTTCGTGGGCAAGCCGCACAATTTTAAAAAGAACAGCCTGGCGCTCTGTCAGCTCCGTGTTCCAATCCGGCGCGCGCAGGAAAAAATAGACCATGATATCGAGACTGCTGGGTCCGAAATCGTTGAAAACAACGTAGATTGGGCTGTTTACCACTGTGGGATGTCCTTCGATGGCCTTGCGCATTCCCTCCACGAAGCGCTCGAGTTTGTCGGGCGGTGTGTCGTAAGTGACTCCGACAGTCGTCTTCACCCGGCGATAACGACGCAGCCCCATGTTGTCGATGTTCTGATTGGCAAGCCGGGAGTTCGGAATGGAAATGAGCGAGTTGTAAAATGTTCGCACCCGTGTGGAGCGAAAGCCGATGTCTTCGACCACGCCTTCGTCATCCCCGGATTTGATCCAGTGACCCACGCGGAACGGGCGATCAATCATAATGTGCGTCGAAGCAAACAGGTTGGAGAGCGTATCCTGCGCGGCGAGGGCGAGCGCCAAACCGCCCAGACCGAGGCCTGCGAGCAGGGAAAAGACCTGGACGCCAAGATTCTGTGCGGCTACAAGGGCACCGAACACCACGACGAACACCTTTAACGTCCGGCTGATCAACCGGAGGAGATGATCGTCAAGCGGCGTCGCCGACCTGGCCGACATCGCGGCAAGAAAATCCCCCATCACACCGGCAAGACGGTAGGAGGTCCAGATGACAGCAGCAAAAAACAGGCTCCGGATCGCAACTGTCAGAATCACCAGTGCTGGCCCGGTGAAATTCAGCAGGTGCAGCGTTCCGTACCAGAGACCGCAGGAAGCCAGCAACGCCAGGGGACCTCGCAACGAACGGACGATGCGGTTGTCCCAATCGTTGTCGGTCTTCTCCGTGAGCTTCAGCACGATTCGCCCAAGGCCGGAAACGATGGCCCGCATGGTGAGCCCCAGCAGAATGACGGCAAACAGTCCGAGCCATTGCCACAGGGCGATCCCTGCGATTGCGATTTGACCCCATTGCGGCAGGAGATTGCGCATCCATGGCTCGCGATATTCGGCGCCGCGCGTTGTGCCTGCCAGGTAAGGCCGGTTGCGGACGCGTTCGTAAAGCAGCTCCGCGCGCTGCACCGTGTCTGGCGAAAACAGATACTCGCCTGAACGCTCGCCTCCTTCGACTTTGGAAACCGAGATTTCCGTGTCTTTAAGCCGCCACCGGGCTTCTTCCGCGGTGTCGGGGATCCGGCTTTCCTCAATGACGACGCTGCGGTCGATGACTTCCTTAAGTAGGATCGCCGCTTTGCGTCCCACCTCATCGCGGGTTACGGCGGAAACGTGTTCGAGATTAAGGGTGCGTATCGCATTGTCGATCCGCGCCTGGAGCGCAAGGTCCTCCTCGCGCACTCCACGCACATAATCGTCCATGGCATCCATGAAAGTCGCCATGGTATCGCGCGGCGTGTCCGTCTTGACCGCCGTCACGGCCACACTTGGCGCAGGGGGTGTGGCGTCCTGCGCACCCAGAGGCCAGCACAGCACGCTGGCCGCCCATGTGCCCGCCGCAATTCCCACCATGCAAAGCCACCTTGTCCTCACGCGGGGATGGTAACGACCTCCGCGCTCCCCGCAACCCCGTCGGCTGCCGATCACGGCTGCACCACGTGGATCTCCTGCGCGTTCACGATAAGGGCGCCACCCTCCGAGGCTTCATCCACCACCCCGCGCACAATGATCGTGCTCAGTTCCTTAAGGCCACCGAGTCCGCGCAATCCGGTGCGCACAACCTTCCCGCCCGTATCGCGTATCTGCATAGTGGCAATTGCCGCTCTAAGTGCATCGGGATCTTCGCAACAATAATCCCACGGCGTCTTGCAATGGTCGTCTTTGGCCATGTCGCTGCATGCGGTCACAGCCTTCTCATCCGCGAGCACGGCAATGGCCGCGCCGTCGGATAATGGTTTTATCACGCCGCCAATGCGCCCCCGCAGCGTGACGGTTTCCCCCGGCTTCGCTTCGGATTTTGCCTCGACAACACTTTTGGCGTCTGCGGGCGCGGTTTCAGTCAGCAGGCCGGATGGCAGCCCGCCCGCTTCCTGCGCTGCGGCTTTACACAGCGCAATCCCGCAGATCGCCATGGCGATACACAGCGTTGAGCTGATCTCATGTTTGAGCAGGATTTTCGGCTTCTGTTTCACAGGTTTCATTTTCCTTTCTTTTGTGGTTGTTCGGCAGGTGGCGGGTCGAACGGTTCTCCCCGTCGAAATCGTTTTTATCCAGCGCGCAAAGCTTCCCGCAGTTCCGGCTGCAGACACACCCACGCCGGGGCAATGGCCCCGGCGATTCCAAGCAAGACTCCGGCAAGGATCCCGGCTCCCAGAACTTCCAGCGACATGTCCAACCGGAATGCGCCAATCGAAAAAGGTACGACGATATTCTGGCCCAGGACTGCGGCAGCCGCTGCGGCAAGCAGGGCCCCGCACAGCGTGGCAAGCAGGGATTCCTGCAAAATGCTGGTTAAAAGAGCCGGCCGCCCATAGCCCATCGCCTGCAGCGTGGCCATTTCGCGCACCCGCGTCGCAAATGCGGCATGCAGGGTGTTTAACCCGCCGAACACCGCCCCGGCCGCCACCAGACCCGCCGTGAGCCATGTCATGATTCTTAGCGGCGCGTAAAAGGCGGAAAGTTTTGCGTAATAATCGCTCTCGCGCATGGCAACGAGTTCAAGATCCAGCCTTTGCAGGGCGAAGATCTCCGCATCTTCGAATGTACCCTCTTCTCCCAGCCGGACGACCACACAGGATAACGTCTCCCGCTGGGCAATCGCGCGCACATCGCTCAAAGAAGCCCAGAGTTCCGCTTCCATAACCGTTCCCGGCGCGGCGAAACGTCCGGCGACCGTGAGTTCCACGCCGTCGATAACGACTGTTTTTCCGACAGCAAGCCCCTCCGGCGGTACGCCGAGTTTGCGTGCCGCAAACGCCCCCGCCATGATTTCGCCGGAGCGTGGGAAGCGCCCTTCCACAATCTGCACCTCCGGATGCACGGCGAGGGCGGCGGTTGTGACCCCCCGCACCAGTCCCTGCCGCGCCGGCGCGTCGGCAGCGGAAACCGGAGCGTTAAAATGAATCTCCGGGGACACGGCCGGTGCCCCGAGCACGGTCTTCAACCCGGGGATGGCCGCCGCGGCGATGCCCGGCGTTGCGGGAGGGATCTCGCTTCGTTCAACGCTTTCCTCGCTGCCGGCACCCAGAAGGATCACATTGCGCAGCGACCCCGAAGCCGCCAGCAAACCGCTCATGCCGTTTGAGAACGCCGATGCAAGCATGATCAACGACACAACCGCAGTTGCACCTGACACCAGCTGCACCAGTCGCGCCGGAGCCCGGAAGAGGTTTCGTACTGCGTAACTCAGAGGTAACATGGTAATGAGATCGGCATTGCCCGCGTTGCGGTCGTCATACGGCCCGCAGCGAGCCAGGGATGGAAAGGCGCGCGGCGCGCCACGCCGGGTATAAGCTTGCAAGCCAGCCCAGCGCGAGCGCGATGCCAAGGCCGCCGACGAGCACAGGCCAGCCAGGCAAAATGGCCATTGTGAGTCCTTCACTGCCCACAGTGAGATTTTCTAAACGCAGAAGCGCAAACGCGGAGCCCACGCCCAGGATGCCGCCGGCCAGCCCGAGCAGCAGTCCTTCACAACTGACCAGCCACGCGACGGCTGCGGGGGGATATCCGAGCGTCTGCAGCACCGCGTGTTCCTTCACGCGGCCGCGCACGGCAAGAAGAACCGAGTTCGCCACAAGCCCCAGTACAGCCAGCACAGCGCCAAGGCCAATCCAACGGGTAAACCCGGCCACTTCCACCAGCTCCCTGGCGGTCTCGGCAAAAAACGCTTTCTCCGGACGCGTCGAGGTCGGTTGTCGGTCGGATGCAAACCGTTCATCGATCCGTGCGGCGACCTCCTCGGGGTTGTGCCCCGGCGCCACGCGCACATTGAACTGTGTGACCTCCCCCAACCCCGCCCGCGATGCCTGCTGCAAAAACGGCAGGTGAACGTAGGCGACGTTGTTGTCCTGGGACGCATCGCTTTCGATGACCCCGGCCACATGAACGGTCACCCCCGCCGCGTCGAATGTGTCGCCCGGAGACAACCCGCGCCGCGCCGCAAACACGCGTCCCACCAGCGCCGCGTCCCCGCGCGCCGTCCAGTCCTCGAACGACCCCGCCAGAATTTGCATGTCCGGATTGTACTCGCGCAACGCTTCCGGCGGGACACCGCGGAAAGCGACGACATCGAGGCTTGTGCCGCAGTTGTTAACCACAATCTGCACGGGCACAATTTTCCGCACGCCGGGGATGTTGTGCAGCGCATCGCCATAATGCTCAGGAAGGCGGCTGGTCGCGGGGCAGAACCGGTTCTCACGATAGACGATAAGCGTGGTGTCATCCGCGCCGCTACGGGTCGCGGCGTTAAGACTGCGCTGCAAGGTTTCAACCGCCGTGTAAAGGAACATGCCCATGGCCACCCCGAAAATGGTCAGCAGCGAACGCAGCCGGTGGCGGGTGACATTCTTTGCCGCCAACGCAAGCAAATTGAATGGATTCGGAGGAAAGGGATTCATCATGAAGTTGGAGCGCGCAGGTTGTGCGGGCGCTGCAGTATGGTTGGTGTTGATGGGTCAGCCGACTCAACCGGCTCAACGAGACGACCTTTTTCAAGATGCAATCTGCGGTCTGCAGCGTGTGCGGCGCGCGGATCGTGTGTGACCATGACGATCGTTTTGCCGTGAGCGCGGCTGAGTTCCTGAAGCAGGGCGAGGATTTGTCCTCCGGCTTCCCGATCAAGGTCGCCGGTGGGTTCGTCGGCTACAATCAAACTCGGGTTTGCGACGATGGCGCGGGCGATGGCCACGCGTTGTTCCTGTCCCCCGGAAAGCTCCGCGGGTCTATGATCCGCCCGATCGGCAATGCCGCACAACTCCAGAGCGGTGCGGACCTTCTCGTGCCGTTCGCGGCGGCTTGTCGGAAGGACAAGTAACGGCAGTTCCACGTTTTCGAACGCGCTCAGGACGGGCACGAGATGATAGAGTTGGAACACATATCCGACATGACCGGCGCGCCATCGGGTGAGCGCGGCCCGGTTCATCCCGCTGAGTGTTGCGCTCCCGACTTCCAGCGTTCCGGAAGTCGGCGCGTCGATGCCGCTGATCAGGTTCAACAGCGTGGTCTTGCCGCTACCGGAGGGACCCATCAAAGCCAGGAAGCTCGCCTCAGGCACCTCGAGATCGAGGTTCTCGAGCGGAGTCACCTCCATGCGTCCTTTACGATAAACTTTGCTCACACCGCGGCATCGGATAAATGGCTGCGCGGCAGCCCGCGTTTCCTGTGACGATTCGGTTTTCATGACGGCAACTCCTCCATCAGACGTGGCCGGACGCGTCGACCTTCAACCAGATCGTCGTGAGGAGGTAAAACGATGCGTTCGCCCGGTAGCAAGCCGGACTCCACTTCGATCCAATCGTCCCGCCGAAAACGGCCGGTCCTCACGTCACGCCGTTCCAATCGCAGGCTGTCTGTGCCAATGATCCAAAGGGCGGCATGGTTGTTCGCGGAATTATCAAGCGCATTCACCGGAGCAAGAACCAGTCTTCGCACGCGCCCTGTTCCGCTTCGTGAGGTCTGGTCTGGCTGCATCGTTCCGGACCCTCCCGCAATCTCTCCGGATGTTGTGCGAGGCGAACCGGCAGCAAAAAACTTCGCCCGGCACAACATTTCCGGGCGCAACGCATCATCTGGAGCGAGCAAACGCACCTTGGCCTGCAAAGTGTTCCGCTGCAGATCCGCCATGCCCACAATCCGCGTGACTTCACCCCGAAACGTTCGGTCCGGCAGAAATTCGGTTGCGATCTCAACCGGTTGTCCGATGAACAATCCCGCGGCATCGCTTAGTGACACATCGATGCGGGCCTGCAGCTTCCCGCGTTCATACATCATCACGACCATCGCCGATTCCCGATCGTCGGCTTCAAGAAACGCCTTTTTCCCCGGCTCCGCGCGCAATTCCACGATCCTGCCCGCCACAGGCGCCACAATAGTCATGCGCTCTAGCGCAAGGCGCGCGCTCGCCACCTCCACTTCCGAAAGTTCAACTTCGGCAGCCGCAACTTCCGTCCGCGCTTCTGCGGCGTTGTACGCGGCTTCCTGTGTCTGCAACGCAAATTGTGCGCGCGACACATCCTGCTCCGAAACCGCGCGGCCTGTGATGCGTTGCAGACGCTCCAATTCATCGCGGCTGGAAGCCAGCTGCGCCCGCGCTTCCTCAAGCGCCGCCTGCGCCACGTGGCGTTCGCTTCGCGCACGCCGTTCCCCCGCCAGCGCGGTTTGAAGGGCAAGTTGCGCATCCTCCTTTACGAGTTCAACCAAGACCTGCCCCTTATCCACGGCAACCCCTTCGAGCACATGGACCCGCTCGACAATGCCACTTTCCAGCGCCGTGACATGGATCATGAACGGATCGGGTTCAATCCAGCCGGACGCCTGAAACAGCAGTTCGCCGGGTTCGTTTTCGCCGTTTAATGCCTTTCTGCCGTCGGTTTCGTCCGAAGGCGGGCTGTCATCCACACCCGCAACCTCAAAAATGGCAGCCGGCACGGTGTCCACCGTTTGCGCCGGGAGAATGCGTCCGCCGGCTGTCATGGCAAGCAGCACGCAGAAGCCGCCGACAAGTGCGCCAGGCAGCATCCACGCCGACAGACGCTGTCGGGTGGCGGGCTGCGGGCGCGAGGCAGATTGATTGTCGTAAAGTTTTGTTAAGCTCATGGTGATAAGTTCTGATTTATAGAATGAGACGGAATGGAATCGGGGGGGCAGGCAGGCATATCGTGTTGTGCAGGCGGACAGCGGCTTGTTCGGAAGACCGGGCCGGGTTGCCGGCGGACGGCGCAGTACAAACGACACAGGCCGCCGGGGAGTCCGTGAACGATGCGTGGGTCGCGAGGCTCCGACGCGAAGATCCGGCAGCGCGGCTGCCGACTCAGAAAGACTTCAAATGGTCCGAAGACAAATGGCGGCAAGAAGCTGCCGCCCGGAACACGGGGGCGCATGAGCGCTCTCAAAAATTGCGCGCGATGATGACCGATGCGCTTCGGGTAACCGTGGGCACGCGGCGAGCGGAAGACCGCAGTCGACAGGCGGCATACTACGGTTCCCTGCGCCATCGCCCACACCGGCCAGTGGCCCGACGAATCCCTCAATGGCTACCGCGATACAGCAATCGGCTGCGACGGGACGGGCAGAATCATCCAACCAAACCGATCCGTAACCAGATGTCTCAACTGCCGCCGACCGGGCGCAACAACAGCAGCCACTGGCGTCGAGCGTCGCCGTTCGTGGTGTGCAACACGCTGAAACGGTTTGCGAAGTCGCAACCGCCACCCCACATCGAGCCAGACATGGCGACCCAAACAAACCGCCAGCGCCCAGCCCCAATGGAAGGGCGAGCGCGCCCAGCAGAACGTTGCGCCACGTTTCGGTCATCACGAATTCTAGCGCACTTTATGCCAACGGCAAATCAACGACATCCTGCATCGGAGCATGTCTGTTTGCGTTCAGTTTCTCTTTTCCCCGGAGCGCCTTCCGGGTAGCGTATCCTTTTGCCATGTCCATGACTCCGCTCCAGGAACTTCGGCATTCGGCCGCGCACATGCTGGCTGCCGCCGTGTTGCGCAAATTTCCCGATGCCAAACTCGACATTGGGCCGCCGACTGACACCGGGTTTTATTACGATTTCGATCTCGACCACCGGTTTACACCCGAAGATCTCGAATCGCTTGAGGCGGAGATGAAAGGGATCGCAAAGGAGAACCAGAAGTTCGAGCGACGCGAAGTAACCCGCGAAGAGGCGCGGAGCTTTTTTGAACAACGCAGCCAGACTTACAAGCTGAGCCGTCTCGACGATATTCCTGAAGGTGAACCCGTGACCTTCTACCAGAACGGTGAGTTTACCGATCTCTGCGCGGGAACTCATGTCGGCTACAGCTCGAAGGTCAAGGCGTTCAAACTCCTGAGCATTGCGGGCGCGTATCATCGCGGCGATGAAAAGAATGCGCAGCTCCAGCGCATTTACGGCACTGCGTTTCCCACCAAAGCCGAGCTGGACGAGCACCTCGTCAATCTTGAAGAAGCGAAACGGCGCGATCATCGCAAAATCGGCAAGGCCATGGAGTTGTTTGCGTTTGACGAGGATGTTGGCCCTGGCCTGCCATTGTGGCTGCCGCGCGGTACCGTCCTTGTCGAGGAGCTGGAGAAACTCGCCAAGGAAACCGAGTTCGCCGCGGGGTATCATCGTGTGCGCACCCCGCATCTCGCGCGGGAAAGCATGTACCGGTTGAGCGGGCATCTTCCGTACTACGCCGACTCCATGTTTCCGCCGATGGAGCTGGCCTCCGAGCGGGACGGACAGGAGGCGGAGCGTTACTATATCAAGGCCATGAATTGTCCGCATCATCACAAGATTTATGCGGCGGTGCCGCGCAGCTATCGGGATCTGCCGCTGCGCCTTGCGGAGTACGGCGCGTGTTATCGCTATGAACAAAGCGGCGAACTGCTCGGATTGATGCGGGTGCGCTCCATGCAAATGAACGACGCGCACATTTACTGTACGGAAACCCAGTTCGAAGAGGAGTTCATGGCGGTCAACGACATGTATTTAAAATATTTCGGACTGTTCGGGCTGGGTAAATATCTCATGCGTTTTTCCACGCACGATCCGGCGCGCCTTGGACAAAAGTATGTCGACAGGGCGGACCTGTGGAAGGCCACGGAAGATATGGTGCGCAATGTCCTGAAGAAATCCGGGATCAACTTCATCGAAGTGCCGGATGAAGCCGCTTTTTATGGTCCGAAAATCGATGTGCAGGTGTGGAGCGCTGTCGGGCGCGAGTTTACCATCGCGACAAACCAGGTCGATTTCGCTGTGCCACGGCAATTCGGCCTTGTGTATCGCGACAGCGACAACTCCGAGAAGACGCCTTTATGCATTCATCGCGCGCCGCTCGGTACGCATGAACGGTTCATCGCCTTTTTGATTGAGCATTATGCCGGAAATTTTCCCCTCTGGCTGGCACCGGATCAGGTGCGGATCCTGACCATCGGCAATGAAGAACCGCTGGTCGAATTTGCGGGGGCTTTACATCGGGAATTGCGCGCAGCCGGCGTGCGCTGCGAGATGGATCCGGGCACGGACAAAATCAACGGCAAGATCCAGCGGGCTGAACAGCTCAAAGTGCACACCATGCTGGTGATTGGGAAACGCGATCTGGAAGCCGGGCAGGTGAGTGTGCGTGTGCATGGCAAAGGCAATCTGGGTGCCAAACCGCGTGACGAAGTCGTGGCTGATATCCTCGCCAGCATTCGTGAACGCCGGAACGACTAACCGGCGATTTACCGGGAATGCTGTGGGGGAGCAAAAGCACGCGATCCCTTGGAGCGTTACAGCAGATACGGGCACGCGAGAACGCGGCCTGTTGAACGTGAGCTGTGCGTGGTGAGATCTGGCTCAGGTTGGGGGAGAACATTGACATAAGAAACCGCGTCGATAACATAGGCCATTCCCGACCCAAATCTGCACAGCGCGCCTAACAATTAACACAAATTAATAATCATATCATGTCGACAATAAAGTATGTGTATTTCTTCGGTGATGGTAATGCCGATGGTAATGGTTCCATGAAACCACTTCTCGGCGGTAAAGGCGCGAATCTCGCCGAAATGACGCGCATCGGTCTCCCGGTTCCTCCGGGTTTCACCATCACCACTGAGGTTTGCACCTATTATTACGATCACGGCCGCACCTATCCCGCCGATCTCGACGCCCAGATCAGGGAGAGCGTTGCGAACATGGAGAAAATCATGGGCTTCAATTTCGGCGATGCCGAAGCGTTTCCGCTCCTCGTTGCTGTGCGATCCGGCGCCCGCGATTCCATGCCGGGCATGATGGACACCATCCTGAATCTCGGTCTCAACGATAAGACCGTGGTCGCACTCGCCAAGGCCACAAATAACCCGCGTTTTGCATGGGATTGCTACCGCCGTTTCATCCAAATGTACGGCGACGTGGTTCTCGGCGTGCAAAAACGTCCGGACGAAGATCACGAACCCTTCGAGGTCGTCATCCATGAGGTGAAAAAGGAGCGGTACGGGCATGAGATCTCGGATGCCAAGCTCACCGCAGAAGATTTCCAGGAGCTGGTCGCGCGCTTCAAGAAGCTCGTCAAAGACCGCACCGGCCATGCCTTTCCGGAAAGTCCGTGGGATCAGCTGCAAGGCGCTGTGGGCGCTGTGTTTGGCTCATGGATGAACGACCGCGCCGTCGTTTACCGCCGGAAATACAACATCCCCACCGAGTGGGGTACCGCCGTCAATGTGCAGGCCATGGTGTTTGGCAATACCGGCGACAACTCCGGCAGCGGAGTGGCTTTCACACGCAACCCCGCCAATGGAGTGAAAGAGTTCTATGGCGAATATCTGATCAACGCGCAGGGCGAAGACGTCGTGGCCGGCGTCCGCACTCCGGATCCCGTGGCGCATCTTAAGGACGTCATGCCCAAGGCTTACGAGGAACTCGACCGCATCCGCACGGTGCTTGAACAACATTTCAAGGACGTGCAGGATTTCGAGTTCACAATCCAGGACGGCACGGTTTACATGTTGCAGACACGCAACGGAAAACGCACCGCCATGGCCGCCTTGAAATTTGCCATGGACATGCACGATGAAGGCCTGATCGACCAGCAAACGGCGGTCATGCGCAACCCGGCCGACCAGCTCGATCAGTTGCTTGCACCCGTGTTCGACCGTGAAGCCTTGAAGGGCGCCCGCACCATCGCCACCGGTCTTCCCGCGGGTCCGGGCGCTGCCACCGGCAAAATTTATCTTAACGCCGATCGCGCCGCAGCTGCTGCGGACCGTAAGGAAAATGTGCTGCTTGTGCGTGTTGAAACTTCGCCGGAAGATTTGCGTGGCATGATCGCGGCCGACGGCATCCTTACGGCGCGTGGAGGCGTCTCGTCGCATGCCGCGTTGGTTGCGCGTCAGATGGGCAAGGTCTGCATCTGCGGCGCTTCATCCATCGAAGTCGACTACGACAAGCAAACCGTCAGTGTGGACGGGCAAACTTACAAGGAAGGCGATTATCTTTCCATCGACGGCACCAGTGGAACAGTCTATGCCGGTCGCATCGAAACGGCGCCGTCCGAAATTATCGCGGGGCTCCTCCACGACGACACCGCCGCCGCTGAAACCGAAAAATTCAGGATGTATCACCGGCTCATGGGCTGGTGTGGAGAGGCCTCAAAACTCAAGGTGCGGACCAATGCCGACACGCCGGAGCAAACGAGCAACGCCGTCGCCTTCGGGGCCACCGGCATCGGGTTGTGTCGCACCGAACACATGTTCTTCGAGGGGGACCGCATCGATGCCATGCGCGAGATGATTCTTGCAGACACGCTGGATGCCCGCGAGGGGGCGCTCGCCAGGCTTCTGCCGTATCAACGCGCCGATTTTGCGGGTATTTTCAGGGCACTCAAAGGTTATCCGGCCACCATCCGGTTCCTCGATCCGCCGCTGCACGAATTCCTTCCCCACACCAAGGAGCAACAATTGGATCTTGCCAACAAGCTTGGCATTCCCGTCGAGCGCATCATGAATCGCGTACAGGAATTGCACGAGTTCAATCCCATGCTCGGCTTCCGTGGATGTCGACTTGGAATTAAGTATCCTGAGATCACACGCATGCAGGCCCGCGCCGTGTTCGAAGCTGCCGCCGAAGTCCAGAAAGGCGGCGTCGAGGTTCATCCGGAGATCATGATCCCGCTTGTTGGGTTTAAGAGGGAACTCGATTTGCAGACGGCTCTGGTTCATGAAGTCGCTGCGGCGGTTCAGAAAGAGCAGGGGGTCACCATCGATTATCTCGTTGGCACCATGATCGAAGTGCCGCGCGGGGCGGTGACGGCCGCCGAGATCGCCAAAACCGCGCAGTTTTTCAGCTTTGGCACGAACGATCTGACGCAAACCACGCTGGGTATGAGCCGCGACGATTCCGGATCCTTCCTTGCGCCGTACCAGGAAGCGGAAATTCTTAAACGCAATCCCTTTGCCACCATCGATTCGGAAGGTGTTGGACGAATCATGCAGATCGCTGTCGAAGGCGGACGCGCATCGCGTCCGGACATCAAACTCGGCATTTGCGGCGAGCACGGTGGCGATCCGGAGAGCGTGCGGTTTTGTCATTCGCTTGGTCTCGATTACGTCAGCTGTTCACCGTTCCGCGTGCCCGTAGCCAGGCTGGCCGCTGCGCAGTCCGCCATTGCGGAACGGCAGGCAGCAGCCCAATCCTGATTGCGGACGCACAGGTCGTCGCGCGGCATTGCTTTCCGGGTGCCGCGCGCGCAACCTGCGATCATGCCCACGCGCAAGTCGGATTCCAAACGCAACCAGCCTATGGGCGGTCCTGGGCGAGCTGCGTCGCGTACCGTCGGCGGTGAGGTCAGGGTGCGGGTGCCAGGTACCACAGCGAATCTCGGCCCGGGATACGATTGTCTTGGAGTCGCGCTGGCGATCTCGAATGTCACAACCCTGCGCCGCGTTCCGGTGCCGCAGGTCGCAGTGCCCCAGGCTCCCATGGTGGAGGAAGCAGCTGCCGCATTTTTTCTTGCAGTGGGGCTTGAACCGTTTGCATTCGAGCATGCCATTGTCGGCGATGTGCCGCCGTCGCGGGGTCTCGGCAGCAGCGTTACCGTGCGGTTGGGCGTGTTGCTCGGGCTGGATGCGCTTGCGCGCACGCGATTGGATTCGGACGATGCCTTCCGCATCTGTGCCAATCTTGAAGGCCATCCGGACAATGCCGCGCCCGCATTGTTCGGCGGGTTCACCGTGGCGTCAGCGGGGGGAGGCGTGCGCGTGCCCGTGCAGCGTCGGCTGCGTTTTGTCTTTTGGGTTCCGGCTTATGAAGTGTCCACCCCGGCTGCACGCCGGGTGCTTCCCGATAAGGTGCCGCATGCGGACGCCACGCGGACGGTTGGGGCTGCATGCCGTGTAACGGCAGCCTTCGCGACGGGCGAGTACGACCTCCTCAGCGACGCCTTCGACGATGCGTTGCATCAACCCTACCGCGCCAAGCTTGTTCCCGGATTCGAGAAGGTGGTTTCAGCCGGAGTGGATGCGGGTGCGCTCGGAGGATTCCTGAGCGGGTCCGGATCGTCGATCGCCTGTGTAACTCTCCAGTCACCCGAAATTGTGGCGCAGGCGATGCGCAAGGCCGGAGGCGGCACAGGACGCGTAATCGTCACCCATGCCGACAACGACGGCGCGCGTGTGCTTGCCCGTGGTCAGGGTTGACCGCAGCGTCCGCTTGCGCCCGGGTGTGAATCGGGGAACGATAATCGTTGATGATTGAGCGCACCTATCCCGGCACAGACCTCACCGTGAGCGCCGTGGGATTCGGTTTGTGGACCGTTTCCACCGGTTGGTGGGGCGAATTTACAGACGACGACGCCATAGCTTTGATGCGTCGTGCGCGCGAACTGGGTATTACCCTTTTTGACGCCGCCGACACCTATGGCAATGGCCGCAGCGAAGAGCTGCTCGCGAAAGCGTTTTCTGGCGGTGCCCGCGACGGGATCGTGATTGCGACAAAAGTCGGGTACGATTTCGTGAATCACGGCGGTGGCCGGCGCGGTCAGCGCGAGATTCCGCAGGATTTTTCTCCCGACGCGATCCGCACAGCCACGGACGCCGCGCTGGGACGGCTCAGGACCGACCGCATCGATCTGCTTCAACTCCACAATATTCGCATGGAACAGATCGGGGACGACGCGGTCTGGGAGACGCTGGAGGCGCTGAAGGATGAAGGCAAAATCCGCCAGTATGGGATTGCGTTGGGACCGGCCATCGGCTGGCTTTATGAAGGCATGGAATGCGTTCGCAAACGGCAGCCTGCGAGCCTCCAGCACATTTACAATATGCTGGAGCAGCATCCCGGGGCGGCGATTGCCAGCGCGGCGGAAGAAGCGGCTGCGCCCACGGGGTTTCTGATCCGCGTTACGCACAGTTCGGGCATGCTTGAAGGGCGTTATACGGAACAAACCACGTTTCCGTCTTCCGACCATCGCAGCCACAGGCCGCGCAGCTGGCTGGTGAACGGGCTGAAAAAAGTCGAAAAATTGCGTTTTCTCGAACGGGACGGACGAACGCTGGGCCAGGCAGCGCTGCAATGGCTTTTGGCTGATCCGCGTACGATGTCCACCCTCCCGAATATTTACAACGAGGAACAGCTCGTGGAATTTGTTGGTGCCCCCGATGCGTCTCCCTTGACCGCTGAGGAGATGAGGCGCATCGCGGAGCTTGCGGCGGAGAACTTTGGGGTGGAGGAAGATCCGCCGAAATACAAGGGCACAATGACGCGCGAGCCGGATGCGGTTGGCGTTTCCGCGGCACACGCGGCCTGAACACCGCACGGATCGGCTGGTTCAACCTGTGTTTCGGTGCAGGCTCGCTGGGGGCGATGTCAGTGCAGGGCACCGGGCTCATCCTGCGGTCTGCGACTTTTCCCCCGGGTCGCTTCGCGGTCTCGCCGCAGCTGGCTGGGGCTGAAACAGGCCTCTCCGAACTCAAGCTGCGCATCGTGGCGGTCGGGAGCGGCAAGGAGTTTCAGGATGTTCTCCGCACCGTGCCTTGGTGCCTTAAGGAATCCATCGAAAGCCGCTTCGGCAAGAAGTCCGCATCCTGCCCATTCTACAAGCCATTCGCCGGCGAAACGCGGATCTTCCTGGCGCAATCCTGCACCCATGTCGAGAATCCATTCGCGATTGAATTCCTCATGAGCCCCGAGCGGTTCGGTCATGACCAGCGGAATGCCGAGTGCCGCGTAAAAAACCAACTCGCCGGGTTTGGTCCAGAGAAGGTCTGTATCCCGCAGCCAGAGATTAAACGCATCGAAATAGGCGGCTTTGCTTTGGCACAGAAGGACACGGACGCCCTCGCCGCGCTCGCTTGCGAGCCCGGAGGAATCGATCTGTTCCTCGAAATATCGCGCGACTTCGGTGCGGACTCCGGCCACGAGATTGATGCGCAGACGGCCGTCGCGAATAAACCGTGCTGCGCTTCGCAGGATCTGAGACGCCACGCCGCTCTGAGCGCCGGCGCCGCCCACTGCGTACGTGATGGTGACGCGCCCCATGGGTGCGGGCAGGACGCCGACTTCGCGTTCGATGACTTCTTTGAGCCGCGGATAGAACACCTGTTGGGGATCGAGCCGCGCAAGGCGCGCGGCAAGATCGGAGCGTACGGTGGCCGTGTTTTCGCGGGGCAACGGGAATCCTGTAAGATGAATGTTGCCCTCGGGTACTCCGTAGGCAAGCAGGCGGCGGCGGCAGGCCCATGTGGGCGCGCAATAAATCACCGGCGAGCGGGCGGGATCCCGCGCCACCCAGACGCGATTGAGATCGGTGTCCGTCACGATGCAGAACACCTTGCGCATCCCGGCTCTGGCGGCAGCAAGTGCCGGCACGAAGAAGGAGGTCAGAAACGGCAGCTGGGCGTCTTCGCGCAGGGTGTATTGGACCACGTCCGAAGCGAATCCGCCGCGGATCACGTGGTCGAGCAGCCGCACCATGGTCGTGGGATTGGAAAGATCCCGCGAGGGATAACGCTTGGCGATGCTCTGGAACCGGTCGTACAACCGCCAGAATGGTTGCCCGATGAGCGGCAACTCGCTCATGCGCGAGACGCCTTCGTAAGACGTGCGGAAGCGAGCCCATTGGGCGCGTTCTCCCGGGCTGACAACCGGATCGCTGTTTGCGGTGAAAATGCGTTCGCGCGCCACATCGCGGAACGCATGCACGGCGCGTTGATGGCCGTAACCCATGTCGACGGTCACCACCCATGCAAGCGCCGGCCGGGGCGGCGCTCCGCCCGCTGGTTCACCGGAGGTTTGCGGCATCTCCACGCGGCGGTTCATTAAGTTGGTCCGGATCTCCCACAATCACCTGGTACGCACTCCGGTAGACCGTGAGCGTTCCTGTGGCTTCGACTTCGCGTCCGACAAGAAAGACGAGCCGTTCCCGCGGGACCCGCGTCGATTCGTTAAAAAAGACCAGTGAGGCGGAATCGCGGAAGTCTTCTGTGAAATTGAGGTAATGAATGGTGCGCGCCCGATTCTGCGCAAGCCGCTGCACCCGGCCGCGCAGGGTCACGACCCGATCGACGAGTGGGGCGAGCGCATCCAGATCCAAGGGATCGACGATGGGTGGTGTTGCTGCGGCTGCAGCGGGCACCGCCTCCACTGCGGATTCCTGGGTACCTAAGGACTGCGGAGGCACAACCTGTTCAGCGCCATTCTCCACGCGCGGTGGCTCCGCTGGAGGCGTGGCAGTCTCTGCGGATGTTTCAGCCGGGGGGCGCGTAAAAACCCAGACGGCAACGAGCGAGACGAGCACAAGGCAGGCGGCCATGGTGAGCATGAAGCGGCCGGGCCGCTTGCGGGCGACGTCCGCCGCGTGGGCGGCGATCTTGTACGCGATCATGCCCTGCTTGACGTCTTCCTTCTCGGGCAGCCCGAGGTGCTCCTTCGGCGTGACGTAGCACAGCATCGCCGCCCCCGC
>CAZZCL010000019.1:0-40446 GCA_964652295.1 uncultured Chthoniobacterales bacterium | reverse complement strand
TGGCGACCACGATGCGCGCCGCGGTGTTGTCGGCGGCATCGCCCGTCATGATCCCGACGTCCCATCCGCGCCGTCGCCATGCGAGGAGTTTGTCATTCGCAAGCGCGCGTGTTGGCACGGTGTAGATGGCCTGCCCGTCGCGCAGATCGCGTTCTGCGAACAGTTCGAACACGAAGGTTTTGCCAGCGCTCGTCGGCGCGTCCACGATCACATCCGCGCCGTCGCGCAAAGCGTGAAGGGCTTCAATCTGCCAATCGTCGGGAATGAGAAGCTGCATGGGGCCTGCAATCGGCGGCGCGGCTGCGGCGCGCGCAATGGCAGCGTGCCATTGCACCGGTGCACGCACAAATTGCGTCGCACCAAATTTCACTTGACGCAGAGAGCCGATCTGTTAACCAACGAGTCAGTGATTGCGATTCCTCGCACATCAGCTCTCCGCAACTGCGGACCGAAAGGGGGTGTTCTGCATGCCCGTTAAGAAGGCTCCTGCAAAAAAGCCTGCGGCCAAGAAACCTGCCGCTATGAAATCGGCTAAGCCCGCTGCGAAAAAAGCTCCGGCCAAAAAAGTTGCTGCCAAACCGGTGAAGAAAGCCGCAGCAAAGCCGGCGGCTAAAAAACCTGCCGCGAAAAAGCCAGTTGCAAAAAAACCGGCGGCCAAAAAACCTGCCGCAAAGAAACCGGCGGCCAAAAAACCTGCCGCGAAAAAGGCGACCGCCCGCAAGTAAGCGGTTGGAAACCCCATCGGACAGAAACTTCAACACAGGAGGAAGACCTTCGGGTTTTCCTCCTGTTTCTTTTTCTGCCAAGCCTGCTTCCGGCGCGTAACGCTGCGGGCGAAACAATCCGCATCTGCGTTTCCCGCTTGTTCCGGCGGCTGAGCCGGGCATAGAAGGTAAATCGTCATGACCGATTCTCTTGATGTTGCCATTGCTGCTGCCCGCGAAGCCGGTGGCATGCTGCGTGAACGGTTTGCCGATGCCGCATCACGCAAAGTGGATGAATACGCTGCGCACGACATTAAGCTGGCGCTTGATGTCACTGCACAAAACCTGATTACGGACCGGTTGCTCGGTGCGTTTCCCGGTGATGTGTTGCTCGGCGAAGAAGGAAATGCCGGCACCGAAGGATCCGAACGGGAATGGATCGTGGATCCCATAGACGGCACGGTGAATTTTTTCTATGGCATCCCCCATTTCTGCGTCTCCATTGCGTTGCGGGCAGCGGGCGAACTTCTGCTCGGTGTGATCTACGATCCCATGCGGGATGAACTCTGGCAGGGGGAACGCGGCAAAACGCCTGCACTCAACGGCCGCCCGATCGCCGTCAGCCAACGCGCGGACATCGGCGAAGCCGCGCTCACCATTGGGTTTGCGAAAACGAAGGATTCCATCGACCGCGGTTTGCCGCTGTTCACCCGCATGGTTTATCGCGCGCGCAAATGTCGGATGATGGGTAGTGCCGCGTTGGACATGGCGTACATCGCCGCCGGCCGAATCGACGGTTATATCGAGCAATCCATCAGTCTGTGGGACGTCGCCGCGGGGATCGTCCTGATCGAAGGTGCAGGCGGACGGGTGCAGCTCACACCGCATCCTTCCACACCGAACAAGTTCGCCGTTCTTGCATGGAACGGAAGGCTTCCGCTTGAAGCCGAAGCGCCCGGACATTAAGGGCGTTGCATGACGCGTTGCGGCATCGGTTACGACGTGCATCGGTTCGCCCCGGATCGCGAACTTGTGCTCGGTGGTGTTGTTATCCCCCACGATCTCGGGCTCGAAGGGCATTCCGACGCGGACGTGCTTGCCCACGCGATTGCCGACGCCGTTCTGGGTGCCATTGGCGAACGTGATATCGGGCATCATTTTCCGAACACCGACGAACGTTGGCGCGGCATGAACAGCCTCGACATTCTTCGTCATGCGCGGCAGCTGCTGCTTGCCCGTGGCGCTGTGTTAAACAACATCGACGCCACGCTGATTGCCGAGCAACCCAAAATCGGGCCGCATCTTGCGGAGATGCGGGTGCGCATCGCCAACGCACTCGGGCTTCCCCCCGGGCGGATCGGAATCAAAGCCACCACCAACGAAGGTCTGGGTTTTCTCGGGCGGGCTGAAGGCATCGCCGCGATGGCTGTCGCATCGGTGGAAGAGCACGATCTGCCACCCGACATGTCTGGCAAAACCATGATGGCCTGAATCCGATGACCGCCCCGCGCCATTGCCCCTCTGATTATCTCGATCTCGAACGCACCGAGCATCGCGCACTGTTCGCAAGCGCCGCGCATCCCTGGGAAGCTCTGGCGCAGATTCCGAGCTACCTACAATTCAGGCTGCGGCCCGCATTTCACGGGCGGATGATTGGGCGGCCGTTCATCAGCGGGGCAGTGCATGTCGGCGCAGACACCATTGTCGAACAGGGAGCGTGCATCAAAGGCCCTGCCTGGATCGGCGAAGGCTGCGAGATTCGCAGCGGATGTTATATCCGCGAGAATGTCATTGTGGGCAACGGCGTGGTGCTCGGCAATTCCTGCGAACTCAAAAATTGCATCGTCTTCGATGAAGCGCAGATCCCGCACTTTAATTACGTGGGCGACGCCGTACTCGGTCATCGCGCGCATCTTGGCGCGGGCGTGATACTCTCGAACGTGAAACTGGACCACACCGAGATTGTGATCCGCGACGGGGACCTCCTTCTGCCCACGGGCCTTAGAAAATTTTCCGCAGTTGTGGGGGATCGCTGCGAGGTGGGATGCAACTCCGTCATCAACCCCGGTTCGTTGCTGGGGCGCGACAGCGTGCTGTATCCCGGAACCATGTGGCGGGGCGTGTTGCCTGCGCATTCCGTGGTGAAACTTTTTCAACAACAGCAGATTGTGGAGTTGCGGGTTGTCCATCCGTGACACCGGGACGAAACGTGCCGTGAACCTGTTTGACCCCGCGCGCGTTGCAGCGATCATCCCCGCACTCAACGAAGAGCGCTCGCTTCCACCCGTGTTGGAAACGCTGCGCCGCGTCGGTCTGGGTCTGATTGTTGTGGCAGACAACGGCAGTACCGACCGCACAGCCGAAATCGCCGTTGCCAACGGCGCGCAGGTTGTCCACGCGCCCGTGCGCGGTTATGGAGCCGCCTGTGCCGCCGCGCTGGCATCGCTGCCGCCGGATGCGAAATGGATTTTGTTTGTCGATGCCGATTCTGCAAAAGAACTGGAGGCCCTGCCGGCGCTGTTCGACGCCGCTGCCCGCGGCGCGGACTTCATTCTTGGTGACCGCACTGCCACCCCCGAGGCGCGGGCGGCGTTGACGCCAGTGCAACGCTTTGGAAACACGCTTGCCACCAGCATCCTCAGAATCGTTCACGGCCATCACTACAACGATCTCGGCCCTCTGCGGTTGATCCGGCGCACGGCTCTTGACAGGATTGGCATGCGCGACCGTGGATTCGGATGGACGGTCGAGATGCAGGCGCGTGCGGTGGATCGGGGGCTGCGCATCGCCGAGATTCCAATCGAACGTGGGGGACGCACCGCAGGTGCCTCGAAGGTTTCCGGAACGCTACGCGGGGCATGGGGCGCTGGCCGCGCAATTCTGGCGACACTGGTTCTTTGCATCGTGCAGCGCGTTCGGGAAGGCGCAGCCGCCTGCGCGGGCGTCCAACACGCACTGGCTGCGACCGCGCTTGCCGGGCTTGCCGGCGGCGCATGGATCATGATGCCTCACGGCGATTTTACCGGCAACGCCGCGCACATCCCGCCGTTTCTCCGGGGCGCAACGCTCATGGGACTGGGGTTCGCGTGCGCGGGACTGCTTGTCCGCATGCCGTTGTGGTTGTTTTGGTGCGGCGCGCTGCTTCCCAGGCTGCTACTGCTTCCCATGACGCCGGGTGACGACGTTTGGCGTTATCTTTGGGAGGGAGCGATTCAATGGCAGGGAATAAATCCATATCTGATCCCCCCCGATGCGGCAGTGTTGGAACCTCTGCGCACCGAGTGGTGGCATCGCATCAATAATGGGGCATCCACCGCCATTTATCCGCCGCTCACGTTGCTGACCTTTGCAGCGTTATCTGTGCTCGGGGGCGGAGTTCTTCTGTTCAAGAGCGCATTTACCCTTGCCGATCTGGCGGTGTGCGCATTGCTGGTACAACGGTTTGGATCTCATCGCGCGGCGGCGTACGCGTGGAGTCCCCTCGTGATCTATTCCTTCGCAGGCGGTGCGCATTACGACAGTTTCATGATCCTTGCCATGACGCTGGCGTTGCTTGCCCGCCCCGGCGACGGTCCGTCCCGGCGGGCGGCATTCTGGAACGGTGTTGCGGCGGCATTTAAATATCTTACGCTGCCGATTGCGGCGCACGAAGCCCGCTCGGCATTTCTGCAGGGCCGCTGGCGGGAGACTTTCCTGTGCGCAGCAGTCGCCGCCCTGCCTGTGGCTCTTGGCGCCCTCTGGTTTCACGATGCATTTCTCCACGGACGGTTTTACCCGGAGAAATTTGCCACATACGCCCGCAGTGCCGAGTTTTTGCGTTTCCACTTTGAATGGCCGCACCCGTGGTGGCAGCACAACACGCTTATCCGCGGATTGGTCGCGGCTGCAATCGGCATGGCGCTGGTGTTTGCCACGCGGTGCCGGGCAATATTTGCCGAACGCTGGCTTATCGTCCTGCTGGCCTGCTCGCCGCTGGTGCATGCATGGTACTTTGCATGGCTTGCGCCGTTTGCTGCGATTACGGGGAATATCGGTGCCGCGCTCGCGGGCGTGTTTGCCTTCGCGTATTTTCAATTGCACTGGCATGCCGGACAGCAAGGCGGGCTTTGGGAGCTGAGCCACATGGAGCATGCCCTACTCTGGGGACCGGTCTTGGGAGGTTATGTGTTCTCGCTGTTCTTACGTGTACCGCGCGGGGAACCGGTTGTCACCGGTTCGGACTGGGGTACTCTCAACGATGGCCAGAAGTCCGAAGGCGCGAAAGATCGCGACTGACGCCGCACAGCCGTCCGGGTTGGATAACCCTTTTGCCGGGCTTGACCTTGGAGCGCTCCCCGCGGGCCCTGCTCTGGCAGCGAATCTTGAAGGGGCCGAGGGCTACGATGAAAGCGGGAGCCATAAAACTGCGAAACCAGTGCGAACGCGTGGCCGGGTGGTCTTACGGCGCGAAACCGCGCACCGCGCCGGGAAAGCCGTTGTCATTGTGGGCGATATTCCGGCAGGCATCCCTGCTGCTGAAATCGCCAAACTCGCGCACGATCTGAAGAAACAGTGTGGAGCAGGAGGAACGGTCCGCGGACGCGAAATTGAAATTCAGGGCGAACACGCGCCGCGCATCCGGGCTTATCTCGAGACGCAGGGATTCAAAGTGGCCGGCGTGTGAGGCGAGCCAAAATCCTGTCGCACGTGCGACAGAATTTTGATCGGGGGCAGGCGCATTATCAGACGCCGGGCGTTTTGGGATCCCAAATAAACTTATGCATTTGGAGTTGGAACCGCGCGGGCAACGCATCGGCCAACATCCACTCGACAATGGATCGCGGATCGATTTTGCCGAACACCGGCGAGAGCAGCACGGCGCGGACCCGATCTGCAAGGCCGTGAGCCTCGATCTGCTGGCGACTCCAGTCGTAATCTTCGCGGGTTCCAATCACGAATTTCACTTCATCGCGCGATGTCAGCAGGGGGACATTCTCGAAACGGTTGCGATGGCACTCGCCGCTGGAAGGCGTTTTCAGATCCATAATGCGATGCACGCGTTCATCGATGCCGCCGATGTCATGTGCACCGCCGGTCTCGATCAGAACAGTCCGGCCTTCGTCGCAAAGCTTCGTCATCAGCGGGCGCACGCCCGGTTGAAGCAATGGTTCGCCGCCGGTGATTTCGACGAGGGGACATCCGAGTTCGCGGACGCGCGTTGCGATCCGATCCAGCGACAGCTTTTCACCCTGATAAAACGCGTATGCCGTGTCGCAATAGGAGCAGCGCAAATCGCAAAAGGTTGTGCGCACAAACGTGCACGGCAACCCGGCCCAGGTGCTTTCGCCTTGGATGGAAAGATAAATCTCGTTGATGACAAGGGTTTGCTGGGTCATGCGGACGCGGACAGACGCAAAAGAAAACGCTGTTCACCGCGGACAAACCGTCGAACACTGTCGGCCCGATGACAAACCGGATTGACGCATGTTTCGAGCGGTTGCGAGCGCGCGGCGAGCGGGGTTTCATGGCCTATATCGCCGCCGGGGACCCGTCGCTCGACCGGACGATTGATCTCGCCCTTGCCATTGAGGATGCCGGCGCAGACATTCTCGAGTTAGGTCTGCCATTCAGCGATCCCTTGGCCGATGGCATTGTAAACCAGCTTGCGGCACAGCGGGCGTTGCAGGCAGGATCCACCACACCGCGCGTGCTGGAAACCGTGGCGCGCCTGCGTGAACGCTCGCAAATCCCACTGGTGCTCTACACCTATCTGAACCCCGTCTACCGCTATGGGATGCAGAAATTTCATGAAGACGCCGCGGAAGCAGGTTTCGATGGCGTGCTTGTGCTCGATCTCCCACCGGAAGAGCAGGAAATCGATGCCACACTGTCCGCCTCGCATCGATTGAAAAGCATTCGTTTGATTGCGCCGACCACGCCCGCTGCGCGCATGGTGCGCATTGTGAAGACGGGATCGGGATTTATTTATTATGTCTCAAGGGAAGGAGTGACCGGGGAACGCAGCGAACTGGCAGCGGGGTTGGAGGAGCGGGTCGCCGAGATTCGTGCGGCCACGGATCTGCCGGTGGCCGTCGGGTTTGGCATTGGCACGCCGGACCAGGCTGCGGCAGCGGCACGGACTGCAGATGCGGTGGTTGTCGGGAGTGCGATCGTGCGGCGCATCGGCGAAGTCGGCGACAGTCCCGGGCTGGCGGGGGCGATCCGCGATCTCGTTGCGCCAATGGCGCAGGCTGCGCGAAAACCGAATTGAACTCTACGCCGCGCTGCGATTGGCTGAAATCATGACCGTCAATGCTCTTTCCCGCCAGACGTCGTTTACCACGAAGGACGGATCGACCATCCGCAGCATTCTGGATCTCAGCAATGCGCCCGTGGAGAAACAGAGCCTCGCCGAGGCCTCGCTGCCCGCAGGCGGCTCGACGCAGCGGCATTATCACAAGCGAAGTGAGGAATTCTATTTCCTGCTTGAAGGCGCAGGTGACATGGAGATTGACGGCGAAGTGCGCCGCGTGGAACCGGGCGACGCGGTGCTAATTCCGGCCGGGGCACGGCATGCGATCCGGGCGGTGGATGGTCCCTGCCGATTTCTTTGTTGCTGCGCGCCGCCTTACTCGCACGAGGATACCTGTTTCGATTGAACAGACGCAGAAGGGCGAGGCCCGGGGGTTCGCCCGTGCAAAGGATCTTGCCCTTTTTGAAAGCGCTGAGTTAAAGAATCCGCTCTGCATGGTTTCCGTCACTCTGGATCACGTCACCAAACGCTTCGGGCAGATCACGGCGCTGGATGCTGTCACGCTCAGGATCGAACCCGGGGAACTGTTTTTTCTGCTGGGGCCGAGCGGCTGCGGCAAAACGACTTTGCTCCGGCATATTGCAGGCTTTTATCTTCCGGACGAAGGACGGGTCCTGTTCGACGCGGACGACGTCACTCGGGTGCCGCCGCACAGGCGCAACACGGGGATGATGTTTCAGAGCTACGCGTTATGGCCTCATATGACGGTTGCCGGCAATGTGGCGTTCGGCCTTGAGGAACGGCGCACTCCAAAGGCAGAAATTGCGCAGCGCGTGCAGGAGGCACTCGAATCGGTCCGGATGGGCGAATATGCCCAGCGCAAGATCAATCAGCTCTCAGGCGGACAACAACAACGCGTGGCCCTTGCGCGTGCGCTGGTTATCCGGCCGCGGTGTCTTCTGCTTGACGAACCCCTTTCCAATCTCGACGCCAAGCTGCGTCTCGAGATGAGGGCGGAGATTCGTCGTGTCTGCAAGGAGTTCGGGCTGACGGCTGTCTATGTAACACACGACCAAAAGGAGGCTTTGTCCATCGCCGACCGCATGGCGATTCTCGATTCAGGCCGTGTCGCGCAGGTCGGAGCGCCACTTGAGATTTATCGGTCGCCGCGCACACGGCTTGTGGCGGATTTCATCGGGGAAAGCAACTTTTTCGAGGGCCGCATTGTCGGCCCGGCAGACGGCGGATTTGTGGCGGTGGAGAGCGTCGCTGGCCGTTTCGCAGGGCGCACAACCGATCCCAGTTGGCAACCGGCTGCGGGCGATCCGGCGGTGATCTGTGTGCGTCCGGAAAGTTTCAGGCTGAGCGAAAACGGCGCCGACACATCCGCCCGTGGCGGAAATGCGGTTTCCGGGCGCGTAACCGAAGCGGTTTATCTCGGCGAGCTGGCGCAGTATCGGCTTGCAGCATCGGGAGGCGCAGCCGGAGAGATCAAAGTATTCGAGATGAACCCCCGCCGGTTGCAAAGTGCAGAACGGGACGCTGTGGCCAGTGTGGCGCCTGAAGACACGATTGTGTTGCGTCGTTGAAAAACAATGTGGCGAAGCCTCCCAGTTCTTGTCGCGCTCGCCCTGACTGTGGCGCTTCCGTTTGTATTTCGTCCGCGACAGGATCTGCTGGCGGCAGCGGACGATACGGTCACCATCGTCACTCCCCATAACGAAGCCATCCGCCACGAATTCGCCACGGCGTTCGCAGACCACTACAAGAACACCACGGGACGCACTGTGCGCATCGACTGGCGCATGCCAGGCGGCACATCCGAGATTGCCGTGTTCCTGGCGTCGGAATTCGAAGCGGCTTTTCGAAAGCTTTGGACTTCGGAGATTGGCCGGGAATGGAACCTGGAGGTTGCCGGGGCCTACGCCAGTCGCCGCATCGATCCTTCCGAACCGGGGCCGGCCGGAGATGCCCGCCGCGCTTTTCTCAATTCGGATGCAGGCGTTGGCATCGATCTGTTTTTTGGCGGTGGCAGCTTCGATTTTGCCCGGCAGGCCGAGGCCGGGCGCCTTGTCGATTGCGGTGTGCGCGAACGGCTGCCCCACCTCTTTGATGTGGGTGGCATCCCGCAGTCACTCGGTGGGGAGCCGTTTTACGACGAGGACGGTCGCTGGTATGGGACATGCCTCTCGGCATTTGGAATCTGCTACAACGCCGATGCCCTTGCAAGGCTTGGCATGGAGCGTGCGCCCACCGCCTGGGCGGATCTCGGCGACACACGATTGCGCGGGGAGATCGCTCTCGCAGATCCGACAAAAAGCGGCTCCATTGCGAAGGCCTTCGAGATGTTGATCCAACACCACATGCACCAACGGCGTGCGGAAGGATTCTCCGGACAGGACGCTGTCGAGCGCGGTTGGGAGGACGGTCTGCGAACGATCCAGCGGCTTGCGGCGAACGCGCGGTATTTCACGGATGCAGCATCGAAAATCGTGATCGACGTGGCGCTTGGCGATGCGGCGGCCGGAATGTGCATCGATTTTTATGGACGCCAGCAGGCCGAAGCTGTTTCCGGGCCGGACGGGAAATCGCGCATGCTTTATGTCACACCCGAAGGCGGTTCCTCGATTGGGGTGGATCCCATCGGGTTATTGCGTGGTGCGCCGAATCGGGACGTCGCTTTAAAGTTCATCGATTTCGTTCTCTCAGAAGAAGGCCAACGGCTGTGGAATCAGAAACCCGGTACACCCGGTGGCCCGCAGCGCCACGCGTTGAGGCGTCTGCCAGTGTTACCGTCGCTATACTCCGAGGCCGAGCGCGCATGGCGTTCGGATCCGGATGTCCGGCCTTACGCTCCCGGATCGGCAATGGATTACGAACCCGATTGGACCGGGCCGCTCTTTGGGCCCATCCGGTTTATTGTCAAAGTTATGGCTTTAGACGCGCATGAAGAGCTGCGCGCAGCGTGGGAAGCCATGGAAAGCCGCGGGTTTCCTCCCGAAGCCTTGGAGATCTTTGAAGATGTGTCCCGTGTAAATTACCAGACTGCACTTGGCGAATTGCGGGAGCGCCTCGGATCGGCAGACAAAATCGTGGAAGTCCGCCTTGCCAAAGAGTTGTCAGAACATTTTCGCTCTCAATACCGTCGTGCGGAAGAAATCGCGCTGCAACTCACTCCCGCGCCTGTGCGTTGAAACATCACAAAACCGGAATCGGTCGACACTTAGAAAACGCAAAGAAAACCCAATGCCTGCAAAGGCCGGAAGATGGGTTTTGATCATCCCGGAGTTTCGTAGGCTCACTGCTTTGAAGAAGCTTCGTCCTGAGGACGAACCCGGCTTTCAATCAGGCGATCGACGTACCTCTCGTCCCAGCGCACATCGACCAGTTCTGCCGGCGCTCCCTCTGACACCCTGAGGCGTGCGGAGCCCCGCCCTCTCCGGTGCGGCATGCGAAATCCGAGCGCGCCGTTGGGTTCATCAAGCGTGTAAGTGTATTGTACGGAATAAAGCGGCTCACTTGCAGCCGCGGCTTCGGCACTTTCTGTCCCGCTCTCCGCGCCAGTTTTGTTGCCACTGCCGGGCTGCTCATCCCGGCGACTCCAGGAAATGATCTCAACAAACAACACACCGCCAGCGTCGAGCTTCCAGCCAGCGTCCGTTTTTTCGATATCGGGACGGACCTCCAATGCGGGCGTATACTGCAGCCTGTAGCGTGAACTCAGATTGATGGGAAAATCCGGGCCATGCGCGACTGGCGGTGCGTTGTTTGCAGGAAGTTCATCCAGGGTTGCGAAGCCTTCCTCAAGCAGGAAACGGATACGGACTTTGCTTTCACGGAGTTTGCCCGCGCTCATCTCGCCCGCTGTCGGCAAGAGGCTTTTCAGTCGGCCTTCGTTCACTGCGCGTTCAAGCGCGATGGGCACACTTTCCGGCAGATCGATCTTGCACCCGCCGCCAAACAAGATGGCTCCCGTGAGCAATGCAAATGGGGTCACGCGCAAACAGGGCATCATCATTCCCCGCTATTCATCGCACGCAGACAGCCATCAAGGACAACTTTATCCTCCTGGGGGAAGCCGGCGGCTAACGCGCTGCGAACCACGCGATCAATCCCGCCGCGATAAAAATATTTACAAGCGCCAGCTCGAAGAACACCACCCAGCCCAAATTCATGAGTTGATCGTATCGAAATCGCGGCAACGTCCATCGCACCCAAATAAACAGGAAGAGGATCAGCGCTACTTTGGCAAAAAAGGTGGCGATGTTGATTAATCCCCAGAAAACTCCCGGAACCCAGCTCCACGTCTCAGGCAGGGTCAATCCGAAGAACCATCCGCTGGACCCATCTGGCACACCGGGAAGCGTCCATCCACCCAGAAATAGCACCACGAAAATGGAAGCCCCGGCAATCATGGCACAGTATTCACCCAGGAAAAACAGTGCGAACTTCATCGAGGAATACTCGGTGTGATACCCTGCCACGAGTTCGGTTTCGCTTTCGGGCAAATCGAATGGCAAGCGGTTGGTTTCTGCAAAGAGCGACACCATGAAGACGCCTGCGGAGATGACGACGGGAACCCAGAGCAGCAGGCGCTCGAGCTGAAACCCGTCGAACCACACCGGCGCCAGCAGCCAGCCTTCCATCCGCTGCCAGTGGGTGACCTCGGTCAAATTGAGTGTGCCATAGATCAGAAACACGGGAATGACCGACAGCCCCAGCGACAACTCATACGAAATCATCTGGGCGCTGGATCGCACTCCACCGAGGAACGGATACTTGGAGTTGGACGCCCAGCCGCCAATCACAATCCCATAAACGGTGAGCGATGTGATCGCGAAGACGAACAGAATGCCCACATCGACATTTGCGATCACCATCGGCACACCGAGGAGCGTGCTGCCAAACGGCACCACGGCCAGCGCCAGCAGAGAGGGAATCATCGCCAGAGCGGGTGCCAACCAATAGTAGAACTTATTAACGTGGGCTGGCGTGAAGTCTTCCTTAAGAATAAACTTCAACGCGTCGGCGGCGGGCTGGACCAGCCCGAAAAAGGGGATGTCCTTCTTGAATCCGAACAGAGTCAGCGGGATGCCTGTGCGATTAGGACCGACGCGATCCTGAATGGCGGCGCTGATGCGACGCTCCGCGTACACGGTGTAACTCACCATGGGCAGCACGACGACAAAGATAATGCCCAGCGTCTTGGCCAGGGAAATGAGTACGAACATCCAGTCCATAAATCCAGGTTGCCCCACGGAAATGTCAGACACCGGCCGCCAATCCGTCGCGCGCCACTGCCGCAGGCTGCTCCGAAAGGCGGGTTGCACCCCCCGGCTCGGAAAGCTCCAGTTGCGTGCCCAGCTCGCCAACTTTCGAGAGCGTCAACCCTTCCAGCGCCGGGACGGCAGCGGCCATCTGTTTGAACACGTCTTCAATGAGGTAAAGGGAATTGGAACCTCCGACTGCTGAAATGAGATCGCGCAGGATTTCCCAATCGTCCCGCGCTTCGCCCGGAGGATTGACCGCGCGATTCAGCCGCTGCAGGCGACCTTTCGCGTTGATCATCGTCCCGCGTTTCTCGGCAAAACCCGCTCCGGGGAGCAGAACGCTTGCTGCAGATACCGCAGGATTCGGAAGCATACCAATGACGACCAGAGCGCTGAGTTTTTGCAAAGTCTCGCTGTCCAGTCCGGCGTCGGCAGCGTCTTCATGCAGCAGGATCAGGCCCTTGATGCGTCCGGACACGATTCCTTCCCGAATCGCACCCAACTGCATGCCGGGTTCTTTTCCTGCGATCCCAAGAAGCTGAGCGCCGCGCGTGTTGGGATTGCGATCAGCGCTCACGAGAATGCCATCCGCCTCGCCTTTTCGGGGAACGATATCGACCACGGAAATTCCGAGGACATCGGCAAGACGCCGCGCCAGAAACAATTCCTCGTTAGTCAACCGTCCGGACGCGATCATAGCGAGGGAGCCCTCATCGCAGTTGCGCAACTGTTGGACCGCGGCTTCCACGGCCTGTTGCCATTTAATCGGCCTGCCGGGGCGGCTGCCGGCAATCGCGGGGCGTGTCAGCCGTTCCTCGCTGTTTAGATAATGAAAGTTCAACCGCCCGTAATCGCACATCCACGATTGATTCACATGATCGTTATCCCGCGGCGTTTGCCGGTAAATCGTATTCTCGCGGCTGCCGATCACGGTATTGCAGCCGGTTGCGCAGCTGGTGCAGATGCTTTTGGTCTCCTTAAGAAACCAAACCCGCATCCTGAACCGGAAATCGCTGGAAGTCAGCGCACCAACGGGACAGATGTCGACCGTGTTCAACGAATAATTGCTGTCGAGCTTTCGCCCTGGATGGCAGGTCAGCGTACTGTAACTTCCGCGGTCGACGAATCCTAACACATCGTCGTTGGCGACTTCCTGCATGAACCGGATGCAGCGCGAGCACAGAATGCAGCGTTCGTCGTCCAGCGTGACACGCGGGCCAAGCTCCACGTTCTTCGGCTTCTTGACTTTCTGCTCGCGAAACCGCGAGCCGCCGGTGCCATATTCCACGCTGAACTCCTGCAACTTGCATTCCCCAGCCTGATCGCAGATCGGGCAATCCAAAGGGTGATTGATCAGCAGAAATTCCATCACCCCATTGCGGCACTCAACGGCGAGCGGAGAATCGGTGCGCACAGCCATGCCTTCGCTCACGGTTTGAGCGCAGGAAATCTGGGGGCGCGGCATCCAATTGATGACGGGCCGTCCGTCTTCGCCAAGTTCGGGCTTGCGGTCGGGCCCCATCTTCGGCATGCCCATTTCAACGAGGCACATGCGGCAGTTTCCCGGCGAACTAAGCCGCGGATGATAACAGTAGTGGGGCACAAAATGTCCGGCTTGACGACAGGCCTCGATGACGCGTGTGCCCTTGGGAAATTGCAGCCATTTGCCGTCGATTTGGACGTTTAACAACTCCGGTGGCGCATCTGCGGGCGTGCTCATTCTGTGAGGATAAAGTGCGGTGGGTGCCTTGGTTTGCTTTGGTGCGCCGGGTGTTGGGTCCATGCGCCGTTACGCGGGCTTGAAGCGGACAATCCCGGCGAGGGGGAAATCCCGTCATGCCGTCAAACGACGCACGGATTAAAGCATGACGCGGGGGAGCCGGGGTTCAAGCGCAGAATGTGAAAAAAATCACAAGCCACAACCCAAGATCCCACAGATCTGCAAAGCAAAACGCGCGAGGGCTGCCCCACGTCGCATCCGGAGCTGCACATTCAGCTCGCGGTGCCCACTTCTTTCCGGCCCTCCAGCTTCTGATAATGCTGGCGGTACACCTCTTTATCGAGGCGGAATTTGGCTTTAAGCTTGTCGATGGCATCCGGTTGCGCTTCGAACACGAAATTCACGTAGTATCCTGAGGACAGTTTGCCCGCGACATAGGAAAAATTCCGCCGGTCCATGCGCTGGACCTGCTCGACTTTCGCTCCTTCGCTTTCGTAATCTTTCTGCAGGCGCTCGACGATTCCCTGGAGGGCGTCATCTTTCCCTCCGGTGTCGAGGATCATGAGGCATTCGTAACGGTTGGTAATCATTCTCCTTTGGGTTCCTTGGTTTCGTTGGTGTTAAACCGGTTCATGGCTGCATCCAGCCCCGATTGCAAGACGGTTTCGATGCAGGCTGCGGCGCGGTCGAGCATGGCGTCGGCAGCCGACAATTCTTCCGGCGCAAAGTTTTCAAGCACATAATCGGCAAGATCCTGCTCGGGATGCCGCCGCTCCTGCATTCCGGCGCCACCCACCCCAAGTCGGAGCCGCAGGTAATCGTCGGTGCCAAGCTCTGCGCTGACCGATTTCAAGCCGTTGTGACCGCCGTGACTTCCCCGGCTTCTCAGGCGCAGACGGCCCAGCGGGATGGAAACGTCGTCCACCACGACAAGCACGCTGGCGGGTTCCAGTTTGTAATAATCGGCCACAACACGAAGAGCCTCGCCGCTGGCATTCATAAAAACGCCCGGCTTCAGGAGCAGCACGCCATTGACGGCCTTGGCGAGAACTCCTAGCGAACCGGAAAGATTGCGCCAGGCGGAATCTGCATCCCAACGTTCTGCAAGGCGATCCACCAGCAGAAATCCCGCGTTGTGGCGCGTGTAACGGTATCGCGGTCCGGGATTGCCGAGGCCGGCCACAAGACGCAGCATGAACGGCAATAATAGGTTGGGAAGTTGAAGGACTGGGCGGCAGGGCAACGCACCGCGCGCGGTGACGGAGGCCGACGGCTTATTTCGCCGCTTCCTTCTTCTCCTTGATGACTTCGGGCTGCTGCGGAGTCTGCCCCTCGGTCTGCGCCGCCGCAGAGGTCGACAACCGCGATGCCGCAACCATGAACACGGTCAACTCCGGATCTGCGGTGCATCGGACCTTTCCAGAAAGCGGCAGATCTTTAATGTGCAATGATTGGCCAACCAGCAACGGGCTCACATCCACGGTGATCAATTCAGGCAGGTCGTTTGGCAGACATTCCACCTCAACCTCGCGGACAAGCTGTTCAAGCAACCCGCCGAAGTTTTTCACGCCGTCAGCTTCCCCAACCGATTCCACCGGCACAGCAGCGCGGATCGTTTCGTCCTGCGACACCGCCTGGAAATCGATGTGGAGAATATCTCCACTGAGAGGTTCGTGCTGGACTTCCTGGATCAAAGCGAGCCGGTTTTCCGATGAACCGCCACTTTCAATCTCGAGATCGACAAGAATCTGTTCACCGGTCGCGTGTTGGAGAAGCCTGCCAAGGTCTCTTCCGGAAACCTGAAGATTGCGTGCGTCCTGCCGCGCTCCGTACATGTTCGCAGGCACAAAGCCTTCACGACGGAGTTTGTTGACTAAAGCGGGGCCTGCGCCGGTGCGTTCGCTCACTTTTAATTTCGGTCGGTCTGCCATAATTTATACTAGGATGAATTTGTGGATCTGGACGGTGCCGGATGCGTCTGGCTCATGCCTCGCGCAATCCAGAACCTCCGTTGATATCGAACAATGAGGTAACCGATTCGTCCTCGTGAATGCGCTTGATCCCTTCACCGAGCAATTCAGCGATCGGAACGACCGTTAATGGAAACCCTTCTCGCGCGCACACCGGCACACTGTCGGTTGTGATTAATTCCTTAATCTGGGAACTTTTCAACCGCTCAAACGCAAGAGGCGTGAGCACCGCGTGGGAAACGCCCGCGTAAACTTCACGCGCGCCGAAATCGTGCAGGATCGCGGCTGCTCCCACAAGGGTTCCCGCCGTTTCGGTCAGGTCATCAATCATGAACGCCACGCGCCCCTGCACGTCACCGATGACATGGCGCGCCTCGATTTCCGTGGCGTTCTTGCGGCGTTTGGCAACGATGGCAAGATCCGCGCCCAACGCCCCCGCATACGCCTGGGCTACCTTAACCCCGCCAATGTCGGGCGAGACGATAACCTCCGGCGAGATGCCTTTTGAACGCATGTATTTGATAATTACTGGCATCGCGTACAGATGATCCACCGGGATATCGAAAAAACCCTGAACCTGCTGTGCATGCAGGTCGAGCGTCAGCACACGATTTACACCGGCCGCCACGAGCAGGTTGGCAACCAGCTTGGCCGTAATGGGTACCCGCGGCTGATCTTTGCGATCCTGCCGGGCATATCCGAAAAATGGCATGACTGCCGTGATGCGCGCCGCGCTGGCCCGTCTCGCGGCGTCCACCATGATCAACAGCTCCATCAGGTTCTGATTGGTGGGTGGGCATGTCGGTTGCACGATGAACAGATCGCGTCCCCGCACATTTTCATTGATCTTTACGAACGTTTCGCCGTCGGGAAATGAACTCACCGTCGCATCGCCCAGAGGCACCCCGATGAATTCCGCGATGCGTCCGGCAAGCTCCGGATGCGCCGAGCCGGAGAGAATCTTCATTTCGCGGCGAGTCTTCAACATTTATAGAGAACAGCCAAAATACTCATCTTGCGCGGTTCCAACCTGTTTTCAACCCGCAAACCGGTGCCACCCCTGGAAATCCTTCGCCCCCCTCGGATTCTCCACCTTCTTGCGCTTGCAACTTTATCGCCACCCGGCCCATCCTTCAACGTGAGAGGTTCGCACGCGGTGATTCAAAAATCGCTCGATACACCGGCGCCATCAAAAGAGGCTATGGAACAGGCCTTGGCAGGTGTTCCAAATCTTGTGCGCGCCGATGCCGCGACGTTGTTGCGCGGTCTGCACGGCCTTGTGCTTGAGCATGCCACAGAAGAAACCGCCTCCTTGCTGGCTAAGAATCTGAACGCATCCGGTTTTCCATGCGAGATTGTGCCGCAGACATCCATCCCGGTGCTCATGCCGCAGATGGCATTTCAACGGCTTGAATTGCCCGCCGACAATACAACCCCGGAGCCAGCCCTTGTGTGCCGCGACTCGCTCGGGCGCGCATTTTTCCACCCGGTCTCCACGATTGCGGTCGCAGCAGCCGGATGGATCGAGGTGCCGGAGCGTACACGATCGAAACCGGCCCCCGCCGTCCATCGCAGAATCGGTGCACTACGCGGGTCATGGTTCGGCACGCGTTCCCAACCACCCCGCGAAGATGAAGTCATCCCCGCGCACACAATTCTGCGCATGGAATTTTTCTCGCTGCGCCAGCCTCATCGCATGCAGGCCACCGCCGAACGGTTGACCCCGTTTTTCGTTGGCGATGCGGCGGTCGTTCCGCACCGTCGCGAGATTGCTGCCCGTGAGTTGGGGCGTATTGCCGCCGGGTTTCCCAATTTACCGTTGAACCGGGGGTTCCTGAGGTTGTGGGACGAAGAATTCCGTTATCCGTCGGTGCACGCTTTCGAAGAAGAATTACGCTGGCAACTTGCCCGCGCCGCAGAAGGCTCGCGAAATCGGGCGCCGGGCGGAGGAATCAGTTAACATCGCGATGCCGAAGTTCGAAAGCCGGACTTGCCGCGGAACCGGAACCGGAGATACTTTTCCTGGTGCTTCGTGCGAAATCCACGCTGATGAAGGCCGATACCGCGCTCAAGCCGGGCACAAGCGCCCATCGGCACAAATGGAAGTTTCGAACAGTCCCCGTAGTTCAACGGATAGAATAGAGGTTTCCTAAACCTTAGATCCGGGTTCGATTCCCGGCGGGGGCACATGGAGCGACCCTTGGATGATCAAGAACTCGTAGCGCTCGCTGAACGGCGTCATCTGACCTGGGGGTTCGGTCTTTGCGCTTTTGATGCTCTTTTGTATGGACTCCATCAAGGCATCTCCTCCGCGTGGCGTTCCAGAGCGTCTGGGAAAAACCGCGAGAGATTCGCTTGCGTGGCCAGACCGACACCTTGCGTGGACGCATCGATCGCATGCCCGAACCAGCACTCACTCGCGCGGCCATCGCACGGATTGGCCCACCCACCAGCTTGAAAGTCGGGCGCCGGGCACTGGCGGGAGGGACGGTTCATAGTGCGAGATATCGTTGAACAACGTCAGACGCGCACGCACGAAGTCTTTGAAATCCACGATGTTCAAGGCTGCAGGGGCCTGATCCAACGTGTCCCGATATCGGCGCGGATCGAAGCCGAGCATTGAGCACAGCAACAACCGGATCGTCGCCTTGTGCGACACCACTGCCACCGTTCCGCCGTTGTGGCGTCGCACTATGTCCATGAGCGCCGGCAGCGCGCGTGCAGTAACCGCAAGGCCGCTTTCGCCGCCTTCCGGGGCGAAGTTAAACGGATCTTCCTCCCATGACGCGGCCTCTTCCGGGTAGGCCGCGTCCACCTCATGCCGCGTCATGCCCTCCCAACGTCCGTGCGAAATCTCGCGCAACCCGTCGCGCATCTGCACCTCCAGCCCTTGCAATGCAGCGATGGCGCGGGCTGTGTCCATCGTGCGCCGCATGGGCGAGGCGTACACAGCCTCAATCTCCCGCACGTGAAGCCGGGTGCCAAGCAACCGCGCCTGTTCCCGGCCTTCATCTGACAACTCTACATCTGTGGCTCCGGCAAACCGATCCTCGGCCGTGAGCACCGTGGCACCGTGGCGGATGAGAAAAATGCGCGTGGACATGAATATGAAGGCATCGTAACCCACAAGTTATGCTGCCGGAAATCCTAAAGTACTGTCGCACGCGAAGCAGCCCCCGGCACTTCGGCGCGACGCGGTTGCACAATGCGGTCGTGTTCCTTATGCTGGTTAGAATGCGCCACTGGTTCCCTGCGCGTCCTGCGCTTCCTGTTGTGGCGGCCACTGCCGCCGCTTTCCTTGTTTCCCTTGTGGGCTGCGGTCCGGCTGGGCCCGAATCCCGCAGTGAACTGCGGCTCCCACCCATTCCTGCGCCAGAAATCGCCGTCGAACCCGGTCCAACCAATCCGGCCGCGAATTCCGACGCAACGTTTGGAGGCGAATTCACCACTTGGATCGGCGGCTATCCGAAGTCGTTGAATTACTGGCTGGATGCCAACTCCGCTACGGCCCGTATTGCGGGACTGCTGTTCGAGCCGCTCGCAGGGTTGCATCCCACAGACGACGAGCCGGTTGGCGCCCTCGCGGAATCCTGGGAAATCGCCGATGACGCCATGAGTTTCACCTTCCGCATTCATCCCGCTGCGACCTGGAGCGATGGTAAGCCGGTGACAGCTCACGACATCCAATTTTATTACGATACCATGATGAACCCCGCGAACCCGACCTCCGTTTTCCGGGTGTCCCTCGCGCGTCTCAAGCGTCCTGAAATCGTGGACGAACGCACTGTCCACATCGAGGCGGTCGAGCAGCATTGGTCAGCCTTCTGGGATGCAGCCGGTTTGATCGCGTTTCCCAGGCACGCCTGGGAAAATCTGGATTTCAAGGATATCAACAAGGAGTTTCCTGTCGTCAGCGGGCCTTATGAAATCGCCAACCTGCAGGAGAACCGCTCGCTTACCCTGGCCCGCCGCCCGGATTGGTGGGGGCGCGCGCTTAGTATAAACCGCCATCAGCACAATTTCGATTACATCCGCTTCCGTTTTATCGAGGACCGGTATAAGGCGTTGGAAGCGTTGAAAAAAGGGGAGTACGATCTTTATCCCATCTATACCGCCGCGATCTGGGCGCGCCAAACCCGCTTTGAGGCTGTGGAAAAAGGGTGGGTTGCGCGCCAGGAAGTTTTCAACAGCGATCCCAAGGCGTTTCAGGGATTTGCGATGAATCTGCGTCGTCCGCGTTTTCAGGATCTGCGCGTGCGCAAAGCACTCAGCCATCTTCTCAACCGCGAGCAGTTGCTCGAGAAAATCATGTTCAACCAGTACTTTCTATTAAACTCTTATTTCCCGGATCTGTTCGAAAACAATCGCAATCCCGACGCGCCATTTTTCGAGTACAACGCTGACAAGGCGCGGGCCCTGCTGACCGATGCCGGCTGGATTCCGAACGACCGCGGGATTCTCGAAAAGGATGGGGAAGAGTTCTCGCTCGTGTTTCTGCATTCCGGAGAACAACTCCCGCATTTTAACATTTACATGGAGGACCTGAAAAAGGTCGGCATTGATGGACGGGTGGAATACGTCGATCAGGCGACCCACGCGCGCCGTGTGGACGAACATGCGTTCGATATGGTTTGGGCAAACTGGGGCGCGGGACGCCTGCGCGATCCCGAAGCGCAATGGCATTCGAAGACGGCTGACGAACCGGCCACGTACAACCTGCCGGGGTTCCGCAATGCTGAGGTGGACGCATTGATCGAAGAACAGAAAACGGAACTCGATCTAACCAAGCGCAATGCGATCCTGCGTCGCATCGACGCCATCCTCACGGCGGAAGTTCCCTACGTCCTGCTATGGCAGTCCGACCGGCATCGTCTGCTCTACTGGAACCGATTCGGGACGCCGCCTTCGGTCCTCGGAAAATTCGGAAATGAAGATGCCGCCGCCGCATACTGGTGGCTCGACGCGGAGAACGCCGCGGAACTCGACGGCGCCCTCCGCGCCAACACCCCTCTGCCCCAGCTGCCGGAGGAAATCCGGGTGAGTCTGTGACGAAATACATCGTCCGCCGCCTTCTGCTGATGGTTCCCACGATTCTTGGGATTACCATCGCCGTCTTTGCATTGATCCAGTTCGTCCCCGGCGGCCCGGTGGAACAGACCATCCAACAAGCGCGCGCCGGCAGCATGGCCCGCGGCGGAGGAATGCAACGCCTTTCCCCGCAGGAAATTGAGAACATCAAGGCGTACTTTGGGTTTGATAAACCGGTGCACGAACGCTACGCCACATGGCTCGGCAGCGTGTTGCGATTCGATTTCGGGCGCTCGTTCTCCTATCAGCAACCGGCGTGGGATGTGATCTCGGCGCGCTTCCCCATCTCGCTTTTCTTCGGCCTGACGTCCCTCGTCCTCGCGTACGTGGTGAGCATCCCGCTGGGTTTGTTAAAGGCGTTGAAACACCGGTCCGCCTTCGACAATGCGACATCCGCCATCGTGCTGGTGGGCTACGTCATTCCGGGCTGGGCGCTCGGTATCTTCCTGCTGATTTTTCTGGGCGGAGGCAGTTTTCTCAATGTATTTCCCCTCGGTGGGATCGTTTCGGAAAATTTCGACTACCTCTCTCCGTCGGGCAAGGTGCTCGATTTCCTGCATCACATGACCCTTCCGCTCTTCTGTTATATGGTGGGTGCATTTGCGGTGATCACACTGCTGATGAAAAACAGCTCCCTTGAAGAGTTGAACCGCGATTACTTCCGCACCGCCCTGGCCAAAGGCGTTCCCGCGCGCAAGGCAGTGGTGCATCACGCGCTGCGCAATGCGATGATTCCTATCGCCACCGGCTTCGGCGCATTGTTCACCGTGATGTTTGCCGGCGCGCTGCTCATCGAACGGGTGTTCGACATTGATGGCATGGGACTACTCATGTATAACTCCATCGTCAGCCGCGACTACAACGTGGTGATGGCCATCATTCTCATGGTCAGTCTGCTCGGCATGTTCGGGCGGCTGTTTTCGGATCTGATGTACGGCGTGCTGGATCCGCGCGTGCGGCTTGGTTGATTTAACATGGCCACCAAACCGCGCAGCACTCCGCGCAGAACGCCCAATGCGCCATGGCGCGAGGCGTGGAATCGGTTCAAGGCTGTTCGGCGTGCAAAAGTCTCGCTTTACATTTTGCTCGCTCTCTTTGCGCTTTCCATGGTCGCCGAGACGATCTCCAACGACAAACCGTTGGCTCTCAGTTACAACGGGCGATTGTATTTCCCGATCGTCGCATTTTATCCTGGGGTGGAATTCGGCGGGCGTTATCGCACCGAGGCGGATTATCTGGCTCTGCGCGACGATCCGGCTTTCCTTAATGCAGGCGGGTGGATGGTGCTCCCGTCCGTGCCATGGGGGCCTGTGCGTTCCGACCTCGACCAGCCGGGCGCTCCCCCGCATCCGCCCTCCGCCGCCCATTGGCTGGGTACGGACAACGCCGCGCGCGATGTGTTCTCGCGCATGTTGTACGGCTTCCGCATCTCCATGATCTTTGCACTGCTGCTCCTTGCCGGAGCCGTCGTTCTCGGAGTGGTTATCGGGGCGGTACAGGGATTTTTCGGCGGCTGGATCGATCTCGCCGGCCAACGCCTGATCGAAATCTGGAGTGCGCTGCCTTTTCTTTACGTGGTGATCCTGATCGGATCTATTTATGGGCGTGATTTCTGGATTCTTCTCGGGGTCATGTCGTTGTTCGAATGGATCGGCCTTTCCCTGTATATCCGCGCGGAGTTTCTCCGTCTGAAAGTGCTGCCCTACGTGGCGGCTTCGCGCGCGGCCGGGGCGTCATGGGCAAGGATCGTTTTCCGGCAGATTCTTCCCAATGCCCTGACACCTGTGGTCACCCTCGCGCCGTTTATTGTCGTTGGCGGGATCAGCTCGCTCACGGCGCTGGATTATCTGGGGTTCGGTCTGCCGCCGCCGACGCCGTCCTGGGGCGAGATGCTGGACCAGGGCATGCAGGACTTAACGCGCCCATGGATCGCGTTGTCAGCGCTGGGGGCGCTGTTCGTCACGCTGCTCCTTGCAGTGTTCATCGGGGAGGGTGTAAGGGAAGCGCTCGATCCGAAATCGTTGAACCGCCTGCAATGAACGATCCAAAACCCTCCGCCAGAGAACCCGGTTCCGCCTCCCCAGCCACGCCGCTTGTCGAGGTGCGTGATCTGTCCGTCGTGTTCGACACGGACCGCGGGCCGGTTGAAGCGGTGCGCCACGTCAGTTTTCAGGTCGGCCACGGCGAAACCCTCGCGATCGTGGGCGAAAGCGGATCAGGCAAAAGCGTGACAGCCATGTCACTGGCGCGTCTTTTGCCGCAGCCGCCCGCACGCTACGCTTCGGGAGCCGTGCTCGTCGACGGTCAATCCGTGCTGGCAATGAAGCCAACGGCCATCAACAAACTGCGCGGCGGACGCATCGCCTACATCTTTCAGGAGCCGTCCACGTCGCTGAATCCTGTTTACACCATCCGCAGCCAGATTGCTGAGGCGATCCGATTGCACCGGCCCGATGTGACAAATGTGGATTCCGAAATTGTACGCTGGCTCGAACTGGTCGGCATTGATAATCCGGCGCAACGCATGAGAGATTATCCCCACCAGCTCAGCGGAGGCATGCAGCAACGCGCGATGATTGCCATGGCGTTGAGCGGACATCCGGCGCTGCTGGTAGCGGACGAACCGACAACGGCGCTCGACGTGACGATTCAGGCTCAGATTATCGACCTGCTCAAGACCCTCCAAGCGAGCCTCGGCATGTCCGTGATTCTTATCACACATAACTTCGCAATCATCCGCGGGTTTGCCGCCCGCGTGTTGGTCATGTACCGCGGCGAAATCGTCGAGCAGGGGTCGACAGACGACGTGCTCGGCAATCCGCAACACCCCTACACCCGCGCGCTCATCGATTGTGTGCCGCGCCTCGGCACACGCAAGACGCGGCTGCCGACCATCGAAGAACGCATGGCGGCAGCAGACACCGCCTGACCGACGGTTTACGGCTCAGGCTTTCGCAGCCGCTTCGTATCGCGATGCGATCGCATCCCAGTCGATGACATTAAACCATGCCGCCACATAATCTGCGCGGCGGTTTTGATAGTTCAGATAATAAGCGTGCTCCCAGACATCAAGACCGAGCAAGGGTTTGAGGCCGTCGCGCAGCGCGCTGTCCTGATTGGGCATCCCGGCAATCGTTGCCTTCCCTGCGGCATCAATGCAAAGCCATGCCCATCCGCTGCCGAATATGCCGAGGGCCGTCTTTGTAAACTCGTCCTTGAAATTGTCGTAACTGCCGAACGCAGCATCAACCGCCCCGGCAAGTTCTGCCGTCGGCACCCCCCCACCGCCCTTTTTCATGCCCGTCCAGAATAGGGCGTGATTATGATGCCCACCGCCATTGTTGCGCACGGCGGTCGCGATGGCTTCCGGCAAATCGTTTCGTCTTAACAAGTCTTCCAAATCCAAACCGGCAAGATCCGGTTCATTCTCCAGAGCAGCGTTTAGCTTGGCAACATAACCGGCATGATGTTTGCCATGATGAATCTCCATGGTGCGCGCGTCGATGTGCGGCTCAAGCGCATCCGCCGCATACGGCAACGGCGGCAGCACAAAAGGGGCATGACTGCCTGCGGCTGGCTCGGCGGCGGCAAGGACTCCGGGGAACCATGGCGCGACAACAGCGGCGCCAGCGCCCGCAACGCCAAGTTTCAAGGCATCGCGGCGTGTAAACCCGGCTGGATGCAACTCAGCAGGGGGATCTGTCTGCGGCTTTGACGGCCGGCCTGCAAGGGGCGGGGAACACGTGGCAGGAGCGGTGGGGGTGGTGGAATTGGGTGTGGCAGCGCTTCGATCCATAATGTGAGGGTGCCAGAAAAGGCCCCCGGCATCAACCCTGATGCGTGCGGTTTCCGCGGAGTTCAGCAAAAAACAGGCGACCCGCACTGGTTTGCATGGCGCCTGCGACCACGACCGCGATCGTCTGCCCGACATGCTGGCTCGCATTATTCACGACGATCATCGTTCCATCCGGCAGGTATCCGACGCCCTGATGCGAATCGCGTCCTTCGCGAACGATATCGAGGTCGAGTTCATCGCCCGGTACGATGGCGGGTCGCAACGCCTTGACGAGGTCGTTCAGATTCAACACTGGCAACCCGCGGAGCCGGGCGAGTTTCGCCAACGCCTGATCGTTGCTGACAATGCGGGCCTGAAGCAATTGCGCAATCCGGATCAACGTGGCGTCCGGCGTGTTCTCGATATTGTTATCGTGCTCATGAATGGAAAGACTGATGGTTTTGTCGCCCTGCAACGCGTTCAGATTGTCCAATCCGCGTCGCCCGCGCGCCCGACGGATCGGGTCGGGTGAATCGGAGAGATGTTGCAGCTCGTTGAGCACCAGCCGCGGAACGATCAGCTGCCGGCTCAGAAAGCCGGTGGAACACAGGTCCGCGATCCGTCCGTCGATTACGATATTGGTGTCCAGAACCAGCGGCGCATCAAGCACCGCCTCCCGCGTGAAACGGACATAAGGAATGATAAGCGCAAACTCATCGCGGTTGCTCCGCATGGCGAGCATCATGCCAAGATATCCGAACGCGAGATACAACGCGAGGCCGACGACCCATTGCACCCCTTCAGATTGAAATTGCAGCACGCCGGAGGCGCGTAACAGCGTGGCAAACACAATCCCCAAAAACAGCCCAAATGTGGCTGAAGAAAATGCGCGCAGAGAAAATCCGCGCAGCAATCGGTCGGCCAAAATGATCAACAGGGCAAAGACGGCGCCGGCTGCAGTGCCCGACCAGGGATCGCCGCCAATTTCAAGGGTGATCACCGAGCCGGCAAAGGTGCAGAACGTCAGAAACAAGACGCTCAACAGGTTGACAGTCTGTTTGGGCGACATTGTGCGGTGCTGATCAGCGATGGGAGCGAGCCGGTCGCCCGAAAAATCCCCGCGTAGGCGTGCGGTCCGTGTCCTCGGGATCATTGGAATCGCTGCCGGTCACGTCCCGGTAAAACAGGATCCCCCGCTGGCGCAGATTGGAGATCAGGCCTTTAAGATCTTCAGCAAGCTGCCTGTCGTTGACGATTGCGCCCAACAGACCGGAACCACCCCGCGCGCGCGCGAGGATGTTGTCCACGTTCGCGGCTGCCGAAGCGACATCGTCGAGCGCCTGCCGCGCTTTGCCGTCCCATTCCTTAAAGCTCCCCGTAAAACCGGCAACATCCTCCGAGGCAACTTCGATGCTCTTCAGCGTGGCACTCACGCTCGCAAGATTCTCCTCGGTTAACACCTGCGAATCGATCCGGTCCAAGGTCTCTCCGATTTTGCCTACGGCATTCTTCAATTCAGCCATAACGTCCTGGCCATCCCGAGTCAGATCGTCCAGGCCCGCCTCGCGTTTGCCTTCAACCATGCCGCCCGGCTGAATGAAGTTTTCTTCGCCTTCCTTGCGCTCGCCGGGGCGGATCTGGACGAATCGGTCCCCAAGCAATCCGGAACTGCCGACGCGAAACACCGAGTCCTTCGGGATCTTCGTGTCTTCATACACGCTCAGGCGGACAAGCACGCCACTCTGTTCTTCCAACAGCTCCGGGCTACCCGCCACACGCCCGACGCGCGCGCCGCTCATGAGCACTTCCGCCCCTTTATACAACCCGCTGGCATCCGGAAATTTTACGTCGATACGGTACGTGGAAACAATCCGTTCTCCCAAGCGCCCAAACTGCACCACCAACCCGCCAGCCACGGCAAGGCCCACGAGCACAAAAATCCCAACCTTAATCTCAAGATGTTTTTCTCTGGATTCCAGCATGTCAAGGCTCCGCGCAGGGAAATGGCTGCGGAAGAATTCCTGCGGGAAGAAGACTCCCAGAGTGCTTAGGATTCAAGTGTAAACACGGCTCCCGTCGGAAGCTGCTCTTTTCAACAACGGCTCAACGGCAGCGAGAAATTCCCCATGGGAACCGGCGTTATAATGCAGCGAGAAAAATCCCGCGGCGTTTCCCGCCTCCACGTTCTCCAGTTTGTCGTCGATGAACACCGTTGCGTCGGGGTTGAGCGCAAGACTCTCGATGGCATGACGATAAATCGCCGGATCCGGTTTCATGACGCCGGCCGCAAAGGAATACACCCGGCCATCCAGCATTCCGAGAAAACCGTAGGCCCGTTCAATATGCCGCGCGTGCGTGGCTCCGATGTTGGATAATGCAAACCGTTTGAATCGACTGCCGAGACCGCTGGCAAATTCCACCATCGCCTCGTTCACAGTAAAAATATCGCACCACGCTTCCAACAACAGTTCCTGGGAGCCGGTGTAACCAAGAAGAGCGCCGAGTGCATCGAAGAACGCGTCTTCCCCGATCGCGCCGGTTTCGTGCTGGGCGGAAAGTCGCGCGATTTCCGCGCTGCACGAAGTGGGATCGACGCGGCAATACGGTCGAATGCGCGCCGTCGTCCGACCGTAATCGAACGGCAGCAGCACATTCCCAAGGTCGAACAGAAACGCCTCGACGCGCCGATTCACGATTCCTCTCCCCGCGCAGCTTGGACAATACGCAGGAAATCGTTCGGATCGAGACTCGCCCCGCCGACCAGCGCGCCGTCGATATCCGGCTGAGCCATGAGTTCAGTGGCGTTCGTTGGCTTGACGCTTCCCCCGTACTGAATGCGAATCTTGTCTGCGGCCGTCTGAGAAAACATCTCGCCCACCGTTTTCCGGATGAATTCATGGGCGTCCTGCGCCTGTTGCGGCGTGGCGTTGCGACCTGTGCCAATCGCCCACACCGGCTCATAAGCAATGACCGACTCGGCCAGCTGCTTTTCGTCGAGTCCCTGCAGCGCTCCACGCAACTGGTAATCGAGCACCGATTCCACGTCGCCGGAATCACGTTGCTCCAGCGTTTCCCCCACACAAAGTATGGGGCGCAACCCCGAGGCATGCGCAGCCAGCACTTTGGTGTTGATGAACTCCTCGGTTTCGCCGAATAGCGCGCGGCGTTCGCTGTGACCGATCGTGACGTAGCGCACGTACAAGTCGCGCAGCATTCCGGCACTGATTTCGCCCGTGAACGCTCCTGATTTTTCCGGGTGCATATTTTGCGCGCCAAGCTTTACGACCTGTGTGTCGGCAAGCAGCTCCGACGCGCGGGCGAGCGCTGTGAACGGCGGAAGGACAACAATCTCCACGCCTGTGTCCGAGCCGACCGCACTCAGAAACGTCTCGAGGAACGCGGCAGTTTCCCCGGCGGTCTTGTTCATCTTCCAATTGGCAGCTACGATCTTTTTGCGCATAAAGCGCAGCTAATAGCCGCGAAGCGGCACCTCGCGCAATCGAAAAACCGCTTCAACCCGTCGCGTCGGCGTAATAACGCCAGTCCGCACCCGGAAACAATGGGCTTCGCCACTCGCAATCGGCCAGCAACGTTTCATCCACCCGCCCGACCGCAAGACCTTCCCAAAGTCTGTTAAACCGCAGCAGATGCGTCCGCGTACGCTGGGCGGCATAGTCCGGTGCCGTGCCGGTGTGAATCAAAAACGCCCAATCGCTGGCCTGCGCCAGCAACAGTTCTCTCATCATCTGGCGCAGGCACCGGTCGGAGACGTCACCGCGCTCCGGAGGATCCGACACCGCCTTTTCCGCGGCGCGATGCATCCGCTCCCCCGCTGCATGCAGATGGGGATAAATCCACCAGTTTTTGTCGTTGACCCATACCTCCCAATAACCGTGCTGTCCCCAGCTGGAGGCGGCGGGGGCGGCCACCTGCGCGCTCGCATTCCGTCGCAGAAACCCGCCCGGCGTTCCAAGCCGGAATGTGTCCTGGTCGAACCATGCCTTCCGCACAAAGAGATCCAGAAATTGCGGACCTTCGAACCACCAATGTCCGAACAATTCAGCGTCAAACGGCGCAACCACCACCGGTTGCACCGGAAGCAGCTCCGCAAGCTCACGCATCTTGCCAATGCGCTCTCCCAGATAATGCGAGGCATGCTCATCCGCACGCCGCGCCGCTGCCTGCGGGTTGTACCAGTCTTTGTGCTCGGTCGGACCCGTGATGCGACGGTATTTTAACCCGGTAAACTTCCGCTGCGCCCCCGGAGCGAAAAACGCTCTCACTTGTTCCTCCGGCAGGTCGAATCCGGCGTCCCGATAAAAGTCGCGGTAATCCGGATGCCCCGGATAACCGAAGTCCGCACTCCACACCGGGCGGCTCGCATGATGATCGCGGCCAAACGCGGCCGGACCGGCCACCGTGTACACGGGTCGATATAAGGAAAATACCGGGCGCGGCTGGCCATGCAAAAGGCCGTGCGCATCCACGACAAACCAGCGCAGGTTGCCTTCCGCAAGCGTGGATTCCAGCCCCGGCACATAAGCGCATTCGGGCAGCCAGAAGCCCGCGGGTTCCACACCGAAACAGCGGCGGTGTTCGTCGCGCGCAGTCAGCACCTGAGCCCGCACCGCGGAGGGTTGGCTTGCCAGTAGCGGCAGAAACCCATGCGTCGCAGCCGTTGTCGCCAGCTCAAACACTCCCACAGCTGCAAGCCTTGCCCATTCACCCAGCAGATCGCACTGCAGTTCCACCTGCCAGAAACGCCGCACCGCATGCAGCCGTTCGCTGTAAAACCGCGCAGCCTCATGCTCCGATCCGCTTCCGGCGGTCCGGGCAGTTTCCGCCGCACTTAATGCGCACAAGCCATCAATATGACGCGCCGTGCGGCTCCGCAAAAGCGGATCGCTCAACATTGCCGCAAGACTTGGCGATACGGAGAATGTCAACGCCCGCCGGATGCCAAGGCGTTCCCATTGGCGGAACGCTTCAGTCAACGGCACATAACTTTCCACAACCGCCTCGTGCAGCCAGTCTTCTTCGAAGAACCGTTCGTGCTCAGGATGACGCACATAAGGCAGATGCGCATGCAGCAGCATCGCAAAGATCGGGCGGGAGTCGGCGGCGGGATCAGAAGAGCCGGGCATGATAGTGGCGATTTGGGGCGTAAGCGTGACGTGATCCCGGCCGCCTGCGCGGCCTCAGAATCCGGGCGCCCCGCCGCGTGAAGTCAATTGGCGGCAGAATCTCCAAACGCAGCCACTGCCGCCGCGTAAATTTCCCGCAAAGGCCTCCCCGCACGACGGGCGGCATCGAGACAGGACTCGTATTCCGGCGAAATCTGAACGATGCCACCTGCCATCCGGCCGAGTTTCACCGCAATCTCTCCGTGGACCGTATCGACGCGCACAATTTCGCGCGCCAATTTCATGCGCTGCATCTCCCGATGCCGCACACCGAACGCCGTGGTTTCCTTCAACAGTACACCGGCAACAGCTTCCACTGATTCGGGCGGCGTGACGGCTGTCAGCAGCCAGCCAGGCCGGTTCTTTTTCATCTGTACCGGCGTCACAAAAACATCCAGCGCGCCGACTTCAAACGCGCGTTCCATCGCCGCGCCGACAATCTCCGGCGTGGTGTCGTCAACGTTCGTTTCGAGCACCGCCACCGCATCCCGCTCCAGTCCGTCCGCACCATCGGACGTCAGCGCCGTTTCCCCGAGGATCGCCCGTAAAACGTTCGGCCGGTGCGGAAAATCGCGTGAACCTGCGCCGTACCCCGTCTTCCCGACGCGCACTGGCGGCATCGGTCCATACGATTCACAAAACTCCGCAAGAATGGCGGCACCCGTCGGCGTAATCATTTCGTGCGGTTCATCGATTTGTTCCAAGGGAATGCCAGCGAGAATCTCGAGGGTTGCCGGAGCGGGAACTGGGTACGCGCCATGCGCGCATTGAATCGAACCGATGCCGTCCCGTGGCCGCGACGCCGTGATACGCCCCACACCGAGATGCGCAATCGCCGCAGATGCAAGCACGATATCCACAATGGAATCGAGCGCGCCAACCTCGTGAAAGCCGACGTCATCCGTCGGAATGCCATGGATGCGCCCCTCCGCCTCGGCCACCCGGCGAAACGCGGACAACGCACGTGTTTTTACGGCATCATCCAGCGCGCTTGACTCCAGCAGACGGCGGATCTCGCGCCAGGAACGGCCGTGCACATGCGGATGCCCGTGAGCGTGCACATGCGCGCCGGCCACGTCCTCCGGAGGATGCACATGGGCGTGCGTCGCGTGCCGGTGCGGGACGCCATGATCGGGATGACCATGCACATCCGCATTCGTAGCCTCTTCAGCCGGCGGCGCGCAGCTGTTCGGACCGTCGTGCACCGAGAATCGCACTCCGGAAATGCCGCAACGTACCACCCGGTCGAAATGCAAATGGCAGGGTTCGAGCCCGTCCACACGCAAGAGCTGCCACTCAAGAGCCGAAGGCGGAACGCCGAGATCGACAAGAGCGGCTACGGTCATATCGCCGCTGATACCCGCGAAACAATCGAGATGAAGTGAGCGCACCCGATATGCTTAACCTCTCGCTGCTGGTTCGGCCAGTTGCAATCGCATGAGACGGGGTGGCTGCCCACTTTATATTCCCTCATTTAATAAGGCCTGTCGCCAATTGAGGGCACAATTGAGGTCCGCAACGTGAACGCTCAGATTTTTCTGCGCGCTTTCGCGTTTCTTCAGGATGGAAATTTTCCGAACATTGATCCATACTCAGCCCATCATGCGCTCCCGGCGAATGATAGCGGCGGAAACGCTCCTCAATGCCTACGCGCAAGGAGTGTTCCCCATGGGAATGCCTGACGGCGAGATCGGCTGGTTTTCACCCGACCCTCGCGGTATCGTGCCGTTGGATGACGAATTCCATATCCCGCATGGCCTCAGGCGCACGCTGAAGCGGAATCCATTCGAAATCCGCGTGAACACGGCATTCCTCAAAGTCATGCGGGGGTGTGCCGAACGCGAAGAGACATGGATCGATGGCGTGATCCTGGCCTCGTATAACAACCTCCATTCGCTCGGTTTCGCGCACAGTGTGGAAACCTGGCGCGACGGAGACCTTGTGGGCGGTCTCTATGGCGTGGCGTTGGGCGGGGCATTCTTCGGGGAATCCATGTTTCACAAGGCCACAGACGCCTCGAAAGTCGCACTGGTGGCTCTCGTGGAACTCCTCCGTCAGCGCGGGTTCGTGCTCCTGGATACACAATGGACCACCACGCATCTGGCGCAGTTTGGTGCTCGCGAAATCCCGCGCTCACGCTATCTCGGGATGCTTGAACGCGCGCTGCGCTGTCCGGCCACATTCACCGGTAAGGATTGAGGCTTGATCCATCGGCATGCCACGGCTAATGTAATAATGTTGGTGAGGAGCACGGCACGTTGGATTTTGCCGGACGTTCTCCCGGTCGAAAACGGCGGATAAATCCCGGACACCTTTCCAGGATTCTCCCGCTCGGAATCGGCGCAACAGGGGGGAAGTTGCGATGCAAACGTCGCGCACCGTGTCACCCGCACTCCAGCCAGCGGCCGACCCAAAAATCGGTCGCATCCGGCGGGTAGTGAGCACAGCAAAAATCAACGTAACCGTAAGAATCGAAGAAACTGGCATCAGACCGCCCGCTTCATCTTCAACCAAAGTTGAGGCGCGAATCGGGCGACAACACCTAACCCAACTAAAAATTATGTCGGAAAACATCACACCGGAAACGGACGCAGCAAAAAAAGATCTCCAAGCTGGCAAGGAACACTTCCGGCAGGCCACTGAAAGCCTCAGGCATGCAGCCGAAGTGAAAGCCTCAGAATTGCGCGATTACGCAGGCACCCGCGCCACGGAGTTTCGCACAGCCGCCGAGGCCAAAGCCGAAGAATTGCGGGCGCGCGCCCGCACCCTCGGTGAGGATACCGAAGCGTATGTGCGCGCAAATCCGTTGCGCGCCGTGGCGACTGCTGCGGGCATCGGATTCGTGCTGGGAATGATCTTCCGCCGCTGAATCGCGTGCCACCTGCGAAGTTCACGGCCAGGTTGCCGGTCAACTGGCGCTTATGAACGTGGAAGCGGTTCCAAACGACCAGCAACAGCGCCAGGAAGACCCGCAACAGGATGCTGAGGCTGCGCCGCGCGGTTTGCGGGGCAAATTCGATGCGTTTGCGCGCTTCGCGACGTCTCGTGCAGCTCTCGCAAAATACGAAAGCCGCGTCGCGCTGTCAGGCGTGTTTAAAGCCCTTGTGCTCGGCGCTCTCGCCCTCGGCATGATGCTTACCGCCTTTGCACTGGCAGTGGTTCTCGCGCTGGTGTTGCTCATGGAAAACGCGGACATGGATCCGGCATCCGCCGTTGGAGCGCTCGCCCTCGGCAGTCTGGTGCTTGGAGCCATTTTTGGATTCGCAGCGTGGCGGAGCGTTGCCCGGCCGTTCTACAAACATTTGACTGAACAACTTAAAAAGGATCGTGAATGGCTGGGACACACCGGCACAGACAGGAACTGAACGACCTCCTGGCTGAAGTCGAATCGAGCCGACGTGCCCTGACCAGAGGGCGAACGGCGCAGTCGGGAGGCTTCAAACGGTCACAACGCCTGTATCCAGCGGTTGCAGCGGTCGCGATCCTCGTGGTGGCAGGCGGTGTGATGCTCGCGCTTGCGGCAAAATCGCGGCGCCGCCGCGAGACCGCCCAAGCCCGCCATTGGAAGGCGCCAGACCTCTCGCGCTTTGCACCATCATGGATCCAACGTCCGGAGCGCAATCCGCAGCCGGATCGCGTCTCGCAAAACGTGGCGCTGGCACGCGTTATCGTAGAGGGCGTCGTGGAACTGCTAAAACCCTCGGTGACCCAGGTGGTCACCGGGAAAGCGGCAGGCAGCCTTGGCAGCGCCATGGCATCGGGTCTGGTCAAGGCCGTGCTGGCCGCCCGCAAAGACGTCTAATCGCACCTGGAGTCCGGCGGATCTCTGCGCCCGGCGTACAAACCGCAGGATTCGGCAACTTGTGCGTACGAGTGCGCAAAAGATGCGCAGCCTCCCGCGTCAGACTGGTTCACCTTGAAACACGGCGGCGCATTGTCCCCCGCCACCTTTTTCATGACCGATCCATGCACTTTCGCCACACTCGACGCCAACGAGGCCGTTGCCCGCGCGGCTTACGCGCTGTCGGAAACGATCGCCATTTATCCCATCACGCCATCCTCCCCGATGGCCGAACATGCGGACGAATGGAGCGGGGCGAAACGTCCCAACGCGTGGGGAGACATCCCGACCGTCGTGCAGATGCAAAGCGAAGGCGGCGTAGCGGGCGCGGTGCACGGCATGCTGCAGGCGGGCTCGATGTCCACAACGTTCACAGCTTCACAGGGGTTGCTGCTGATGATTCCCAATATGTACAAGATTGCGGGGGAATTGCTGCCGTTCACAATGCATGTGAGCGCACGCACCCTTGCGACGCATGCGCTGTCCATCTTCGGCGATCATTCGGACGTCATGTCCTGCCGTCACACTGGTTTTGCCATGTTGTGCGCGAATTCCGTACAGGAAGCCCACGATTTTGCCGGTGTGGCGCATGCAGCCACGTTGCAGGCCCGCGTGCCCTTTCTCCATTTCTTCGACGGCTTCCGCACCTCGCACGAAGTCAACAAAATCCGATTGCTCGACACAGACACCCTGAGCGGGTTGATTGATATGGACGCCGTGGCACGTTTTCGTGCGGCGGCAATGACTCCTGACCGACCGAGTGTGCGCGGCACAGCGGCGAACCCGGACACTTTCTTTCAGGCCCGCGAAGCGTGTAACCCCTTCCATGAAGCCGTACCGCAGATAGTCGGCACAATCTTCGACAAGCTGCATGCGGCCACAGGGCGACGCTATTCAGTGGTCGAATATTACGGAGCGGAAAATCCGGAGCGGATCGTCGTCGCCATGGGCTCTGGAGCCGAGACAGCAGAGGAATACATCGATTGGGCGGTGGCAAACGGCGAGAGTGTAGGTCTGATCAAAGTGCGATTGTATCGCCCGTTTCCGGCAGCAGAATTTCTCCGCGTGCTACCTCCCAGTGTCCGCCGTATCGCGGTTCTGGATCGCACCAAAGAGCCGGGCGCACCGGCCGAACCCCTCTGTCAGGATGTCATGACCGTCCTCGCCTTCGCAGCTATGCAGGGTCGGCTGCATACAGAGGGGCTTCCGGTGGTCGTGGGTGGGCGGTACGGCTTGTCGTCCAAGGAATTTACGCCGGCAATGGTCAAGGCCGTGTTGGACAACCTCATGTTGCCTGCCCCGAAGAATGGATTCAGCATCGGCATCGAAGACGATGTCAGCCGCCAGTCGTTGCGGTACGATCGGGAGTTCGACATCGAATCGAACCGGCTCACGCGCGCAGTTTTCTATGGGCTCGGATCGGACGGCACGGTGGGCGCAAACAAAAATTCGATTAAAATTATTGGTGGGGACACGGAAAATTTCGCACAGGGTTATTTTGTGTATGACTCCAAGAAATCGGGTTCGATGACGGTTTCGCACCTGCGATTCGGCCCGGATCCGATCCGATCCGCTTATCTCATCCGCAAAGCGGATTTTGTGGCATGTCATCATGCCGGATTCCTCGAGCGGTTGGATGTACTGGAACGCGCCGAAGATGGCGCGACCTTCCTGCTGAATTGTCCGGGCAACCCTGATGAGGTTTGGGATCGCATCCCGACGGGATTGCGGAACACAATCCGCGAGCGGCGGCTTAAGGTGTTCGCCATCGATGCGGCGGCTGTGGCAGCCGCTTCCGGTATGGGCAGCCGGATCAACACAATCATGCAAACATGTTTCTTCGCGATTTCGAATGTGTTACCGCGCGAAGAAGCCATCGCGTGCATCAAAGCGGCCATCGAAAAGACTTACAGCCGCAAGGGCGATGAAGTCCTGCGACGAAATTTCGAGGCGGTGGACCGCACCCTCGATGCGCTGCACGAAATCGAGATCCCGACCGGGCTCGACTCCGAACCGCTGACCGCTCTCAGACCGGCGGTTCCGCCGGAGGCGCCGGAGTTTGTCCAGCGCGTCACGGCCGTGATGCTTACCGAACACGGCGACGATTTGCCTGTGAGCGCATTTCCGCCGGACGGCATCTGGCCGAGCGGAACGAGCCGCTGGGAAAAACGCGGCATCGCAGCGGAAATCCCAGCATGGGATCCGGACATCTGCATCCAGTGCAACAAATGCGTTATCGTCTGTCCGCATGCCGCCATCCGGGCAAAGTTTTACGAGCCGGAATGTCTGCACACGGCGCCCGCCGGATTCCAGTCGGCGCCCTTCCGGTCGACGGAGGATCCGGGCCAGCGTTACACCATTCAGATCGCTCCGGAAGATTGCACAGGTTGCGCATTGTGCATCAATGTGTGCCCCGCAAAAGACAAGACCAACCCACGTCACAAGGCGCTCGATCCCGTGCCGCTGCATTCCGTCGTCGATACGGAACGCGATGCGTATGCCTTTTTCCTTGATCTGCCAAACCCCGATCGCACACGCATCCGGCCCGAGGTTAAGAGCAGTCAGTTCCTCGAACCGCTCTTCGAGTATTCCGGCGCCTGCGCGGGCTGCGGCGAAACGCCATACATCAAATTATTAACCCAACTGTTTGGCGACCGCCTTGTCATCGCCAATGCCACGGGCTGTTCCTCCATTTACGGCGGAAACCTGCCCACGACCCCCTACACCGTGAACCGCGACGGGCGCGGACCGGCCTGGGCGAATTCGCTCTTCGAAGACAACGCAGAGTTCGGCCTTGGCCTGCGTCTGGGCGTTGACTTCCTCAGCGAACGCGCGCGGCGACTTGTGCGGCGTCATGCACCGCTTGTGGGCGACGATCTCGTCACCCGTCTGCTCGACGCGCCGCAGCAGACCGAAGAAGAAATCCTTTCCCAACGCGGGCGCGTGGCCGAATTGCGCCGCAGACTTGCAAAGCACGGGGGAGATCCAGATGCCGTCCTGCTGTTGAAACTGGCAGATTATCTTGTGCGCAAATCCGTGTGGATTCTTGGTGGTGACGGATGGGCGTACGACATCGGGTTCGGCGGGCTCGATCATATCCTCGCCAGCCGGCACGATGTGAACATTCTCGTCCTGGATACGCAGGTCTATTCCAATACCGGAGGCCAATGCTCCAAAGCGACTCCACTCGGAGCTGTCGCGAAATTTGCAGCTGGCGGAAAATCCGTGGAACGCAAAGACCTCGGTCTCATGGCCATGAGCTACGGACACGTTTACGTCGCATCGGTGGCCATGGGAGCGAAGGACGGGCAGACTGTAACCGCGTTGCACGAAGCCGAAACCTATTCGGGCCCGTCTCTCGTCATCGCATACAGCCATTGCATTGCGCACGGTTACAACCTCAGCCATGGCCTCGATCAACAGAAGCTCGCGGTGGCTTCAGGGTTCTGGCCTCTGTTCCGGTACGATCCACGCCGCGCTATGGCAGGCGAACGCGGCTTCAAACTCGACAGCGGAAAACTGACCGAATCCCATGCGAGGTTCGCTGCCAACGAAACCCGCTTTCGTATGCTGGAAAAAGTCGATCCGGAACGCGCCCGCCAACTCGCTGGACTGGGCGAACTATCTGTGCAAGCCCGCCATCGCACCCTCGAAACGCTCGCGTCTGGTGGGCTCGAGAATGGCAAGCCGCGCGAAACGACGACTCAAGCGGAGGCGAACTCATGAACTTGCGTACCAGCTATCTCGGTCTCAATCTTCAACATCCCATCGTTCCAGGGGCCTCCCCGCTGGCGGACAGCATGGATTCGGTCCGCCGCCTCGAAGATGTCGGCGCACCTGCTATCGTCCTGCGCTCCCTCTTCGAAGAACAAATCGAAATGGAAACCGCCGCCGTGGAGCGCGACATCGACGCGCACGAAGAATCGTTTGCCGAAGCACTCTCCTATTTCCCACGGCTGGACGAATTTCAACTGGGCCCAAGCCAATATCTCGATCATCTCCACGCCGTTAAAGACGCAGTGGACATACCGATCATCGCCTCGCTCAACGGGGCCACGCACGGGGGCTGGGTTCGCTATGCGAAAATGCTGGAGGACGCCGGCGCGGACGCGCTTGAACTCAATCTCTACAGACTCGCAGCCGACCCCCGGCAAACAGCCACCGATGTGGAACGCGAATCCGTGGAGCTGGTTGCCGAGATCAAAAGATCGCTTTCAATTCCCTTGGCCGTAAAGCTATCGCCCTTCTATACCGCTCTCTCTAACTTCGCATCGCGGCTGCTCGACGAAGCCGAGGCCGATGGTCTGGTGCTCTTTAACCGGTTTTATCAGCCAGATATCGATCCCGAGGAACTCGATGTCACGCCGGCGCTCAAGCTTTCCAACTCCGATGAATTGCGCCTGCGCCTGCGTTGGCTTGCTATCCTCGCCGGATTCATGGATCGCGGTACATTGATCGCAAGCGGCGGGGTGCACACCGGGTTGGATGCCGTTAAAGCAATTATGGCCGGGGCCCACGCCGTGCAGGTGGTGTCGGCAACTCTCACCGGCGGGGCGGAACGTCTTGCGGACATCCGAAACGATCTGCAGCGCTGGATGGAGGAACACGAGTACCGCAGTCTCGACGAGTTACGCGGCTGCATGAGCCACGCGCGTTGTCCCGATCCCGCAGGGTTCGAACGCGCAAACTACATGCGCATCCTGCAGAGCTGGCGCGTCTGACACACGCGCAATCCTCCCGCCTCATTCCGCCGCCCTCTGACCCCTGTAGAACAGAGCTGCGACGTCTTACAACACGCCAATCGGCCCCATGACTAATGTAGACATATCTCTGAGATGCCCACAGTTGCCCCGTCCCACCTTTTTCATAAGTGGCCATCGTTGTCAGAGCCTCCGGGGCATCGGGCTGGGTCGTGTCGCTTTCGACTAGCACACTCCTGAAGCGCTCTGCCCATAGCACCCCGCAACGGTTGTGCGAAGGGTTATACCACTGAGCGAAGCGTCCTTTAAGTTCACGCAGAAATTGCGAGACATCATGCATGCGCGCCACGTAGCGCGCTTTGATCTGATCGGCAGCTCGTCCGCTTGGAACCTGGTCCTGGAGGTTGCCCAGAAGCCACTGGATATCTTTCGCGGCCTGTCCGCCATTGAGCGTGCGCACGCGTTCGACAAGCTCTTCGTCAGTCAGTTCGGGTTTTCCGGAAGGCACGCGCACGAGGATATGGAAATGGTTGCTCATGAGGCAGTAAGTGAGCACTTGAACCCCGGTAAACGCCTCAAGTCAGACGCATCAGGCTCGCGAACATATCCGCTTCAGGAGAGCCACCCTCGGTCGTCTTGAAAATGAACTGCTTCTCCACCACCCGACTCATGCAGTGATACACCCCTTCCCGAACCTTGAGTCTGGCCATTCGCATTGTCCAACCTCTACGCATCTCTCAGCAGATTGCATAATATTTAACCTGTCCCCAAAACGTTCACGACCACCGCTTCCAGCTCCGCCACACGGTCGGAGGCTGCCCGGCGCTGGGCAAAATAGTCGGAGACACCGCCGGGCATCCAGCCGAGCCCGAAGGGGGTCAGGACATTCGCCACCGCATTTTTCAAAAACGTCCTGGCGAGACAGGAGACGAACAGCCCGATATCCATAAAAGGTTAAGTTCTGAAGGAGACCACATCCACCATGATCGGTCAAAGTTTATCGCTCCTTCATCCGGCTGGCGCCAACTCATGGCCCAGAGGCAATTGATTTGGCATATTATCATTGCACGCACTCCTCGTGATTGATTTGTCGTAAATTACTGGAAAGGGAAACACAAGGACAGGTCGGCTGAATGGATGCAGCGTACGCTGCCGAAATGGAATTCTCCGCAATCTGCGCAGATCATTTGAATAATATCTATCAAGCCGAGCCCAATGCGCGCCCGAAAGGTTAATCCTAAGAGCGATGACCTGCCGCAGATTTGCAACGATTCTGACACTCTTGCGACTACCAGAGATGCGCCCGCCAAAAGTGCATGACAGCCTCTAAAGGGGTAGAATAAAAGACGAGATACCACGTTTCTTAGGAGAAAGTGTTATTTGTACCGTGATAGATCCGAGACGTGTTTCTGGGATTATTTGCACAGGATAAAGTCAAACCCGAAACTTCTCAATATGACCATTGATCAACTCATCGATTTAGAAATAAGGGTCAGGGACATGTTTTCCGATCTGCAAAAGGAAGTTGCGCATGCTGAACGCCACTCCGCGCCGCCAAGCCAGCTGGATGGAACTGAAGGGCGATTGTCTCGGCAGGATTCATTGCTGAACCATGAGATGGGGAAAGAAGCCCAGCGGCGGCGCCACCGCCGACTGAGATTGCTTCAGAGGGCCTTGGAAATGATGGACAGCGGACCTTACGGCTTTTGTGCGCAGTGCACGCGGGAAATCGAATTTGAAAGACTTGATGCCCAACCGGAGACAATGGTTTGCGGCCCTTGTTCAACCGGTGCGATGCCAGAATAGGCAGTTACGATGCGGATTGCAACCGCTGCTCTGTCGGAAAGCGCAGGATGCAAAATAAGCGTAATCGCAGAAAACCTCAAGCTCAGAAAAGGTACGCATTGCAAAAGGACGGGTCATTTATTTATTGCCGAGGATGTGGAGGGACGGGTCATTTAAT
>CAZZCL010000018.1:0-40858 GCA_964652295.1 uncultured Chthoniobacterales bacterium | reverse complement strand
GACAGGGAGCCGACAGTCGGACTCGAACCGACGACCTACTGATTACAAGTCAGTTGCTCTACCAACTGAGCTATGCCGGCATAAACACGATGCGTTTGTTCGCGCGCAAAACGAAAAGCCCCGCTTCAAAATATTACCTCCCCAATAACTGAAAACCTGATGCTGCGCAAGCGCCTCACGAGGCTCACCGGCCAATTGTCGGCCGTCGTTTCAAACAAATCTCGTACAATCGCGGCCAGTATTTGCCGGTGACAAACAACCGGTCGGTTTCGGCATCATGCGCGATGCCGTTGAGCACATCGGTCCGGGGCGTGCGCAGCTCCCGAAGCAACAACCCTCCCAAATCGATCCAGCCGCGCACATTGCCACTGGCGGGATCGATCATGGCCACGAGATCCGTTTGCCACACGTTGGCCAGCAGCAGGCCATTGTACCATTCCAACTCGTTCAACGCACGCACGGGCCCGTTCTCATCGCGCACCTGCACCCGCCATAACACGCGCATCTTATCATCCAACACCTTGATGACGTCCGTGCCGTCGCTCATGTACAGGCGCTCGCCATCGGAGGCCAGACCCCAGCCCTCTCCAGGATAAACAAAGCGGTCCACCAGATCCAGACCGTCCAGGCGATAGACCATTGCAACACCTGCGCGCCACGTCAGCTGATACAATCGCGCTGCATGCCATGCGAGACCTTCGCCGAAGAGATTCGCGGGCAGGTCGCGCCGCTCAAGTACTGCACCGGTTTTCAGATCCACCTTGCGCAAACCCGATTCGCCGTATTGGCCCGTGGATTCATAGAGATACTCCTCATGATACAAGAGCCCCTGAGTGAATGCAGCGGGGTCGTGTGGATACTCTGTGATAACCTCGTAATCGTACCACTGCACCGGTTGAATCGGCGGGCGGGCCGCAAGTTCCGCCTCGCGCCGGAGATGGTCCCGCAACGCAATCACACCCGCGCCGATGATCACGCAGCAAATCGCCAGTGCGAGCCATAACAGGGCGGTCCGTCCGTGGTCCGGCTTTTTTAACCGCGCTGCACGTCGGGGGCTGCCCGGTGCACCCCGTGTTGGCCCTTTCACTCGAACTTTCGCCACCATAAAACAAGGCATGCTAGCAGCGCCCGGCGTGCACTGCAATCGGGCGGCCTTGTGCGGAGGTGGATCACGGGCGACGCGTTTCCTTGGAAATCCCGAGCGGCGCAGTTGCAGGTGCGAACGTTCTTTGCCACAATCCACCGCGCTGGGCTGCCACACAGCGCCTCCGTACACGCGGCGGAGCTGGAAATTCTTCAACCACACATCGTCAAAACTTTAGAAAGCCTTTTCCCATGTTCGAAACCACAATCCGAGAAATCGCTGCGCGCCAGATTATCGACTCGCGCGGCAACCCCACAGTCGAAGCCGATGTGCATTTGGAAGGCGGGGCAATCGGCCGCGCGGCCGTGCCCAGCGGGGCGAGCACCGGCGAGCATGAAGCCATCGAATTGCGCGACGGCGACAAAAGCCGTTATCTCGGCAAAGGCGTCGAGAAGGCCGTAAGCAATATTGAAGACGTCATCGCCCCGGAACTCGAAGGCATGGACAGCGTCGATCAAACCGGAGTCGACCGTCAAATGCTCGAGCTTGATGGCACTCCGAACAAATCGAAACTCGGGGCCAACGCGCTGCTCGCAGTCTCGCTCGCAAACGCCAAAGCTGCAGCAGCTCAGCTTGGCATGCCCCTCTATAAGTATCTCGGTGGACCGAACGCCAAGGTGCTGCCGGTTCCGATGATGAACATTCTTAATGGTGGCGCGCATTCCGATGCGCCCATCGATTTTCAAGAGTTCATGATCATGCCAAAAGGTGCACCCTCCTTCTCGGAAGCGCTGCGCCAGGGCTGCGAAATTTTTCATGCGCTAAAAAGCGTGCTCAAACAGCGTGGCCTATCGACCGCAGTCGGTGACGAGGGCGGATTCGCGCCCAATCTCGCCTCAGCGGCCGATGCGCTCGAGGCGATCGCTGCCGCCGTTAAGCATGCCGGATACGAACTGGGTCGGGACATCTTCATCGCGCTCGATGTGGCTTCCAGTGAGTTTTATGATGCCGCTTCCGGCAAATACGTGTTCAAGAAATCCGACGGCGCCAGCCGCACCGCAGCCGAGATGGTCGAGTATTACAAGGAACTCATGAAATCGTTTCCGATTGTGTCTATTGAGGACGGCTGCTCCGAAAACGATTGGGACGGATGGAAGCTTCTCACCGACGGCATTGGAGCCACCACACAGTTGGTCGGGGACGATCTCTTCGTGACCAACGTCGAATTCCTGCAAAGAGGCATCGAACGCGGCGTCGCCAATTCCATCCTTGTGAAAGTCAATCAGATTGGCACGCTCACCGAGACGTTGGACGCGATCGAACTGGCACGCGAAAACCGTTACACAGCTGTCATCAGTCATCGCTCCGGAGAAACCGAAGATGCAACGATCGCGGATATCGCGGTGGCAACCAACGCCGGCCAGATCAAGACCGGATCACTCAGCCGCTCTGATCGCGTTGCAAAATACAATCAACTCCTGCGCATCGAACAGGAACTTGGTGACAACGCGGTGTACGGCGGTAAGATGCGTTTGTGAACGTAGGGCGCCGCAAGCAGTTCCGGGTCCAAAAAGATTTTCACGCGCTCAATGCCTTGAATCGCGTGTTGGTCATTCTGGTGCTTGCAGCCGGGGTTATCGGGGGTGCAGCAGCATTGATTCCGCAATTCACAAAGCTGTCCGAGATGCAGCAGCACACCCGACGCCTCGAAATCGAGGTGGCCCAGTTGGAACACACGCTCGTCGCCAACGAACGCGAGATTCAATTGCTGACAAACAATCGGGAGTACATCGAACTTAAGGCGCGCGACCGTCTGGACATGATGCAACCCGGCGAAACCATCTTCCGCATCAACACTGGCGCGGAAGATTGAACTCTCCCGACTTCGCCGATTCTCACCCGCTCCGGCGTGCCAGCAAGCCCGATGTCCGGAAACGCCGTCCTCTTCGCTCCCGATGCGGTTTCAGCACACCCTCGTGCCGGCGGCAAGGCGAGAGGTCTGGCGGCGCTCGCGAACGCTGGCTTTGATGTGCCGCCATGGTTCGTCGTGCTTCCTGCCCTGTCCGGATCTGGAGGCGCCGCCGCAGGCACCGTAGGTGCGGAGATGGCGTTGGACATTAATGATCGCCCGGATTTTACGTCTGGCGACGCTGTACAACGTCAGCTCGATCAGTTCCCCGATAATGCGAGGTTTGCAGTGCGGTCCTCCGCCGACGCAGAAGATGGCGCAACTGCCTCGTTTGCGGGACAATACGAAAGCTTCCTGAACGTCGCGCGCGCCGATGTGCAGGCCCGCATCGAGGCGGTGCGCGCTTCGGCGAACTCCGCGCGCGTAGCCGTATACCGCATTGAACGCGGCCTGGACCCCGCCAGCCAGCCAGCTCCGGCTGTCGTGGTGCAGCAAATGGTCGACCCCATTGCTGCAGGAGTTGCATTCAGTGCCGATCCTGCCGGAGGTGCAAGGGATCTGTGCGTGATCTCGGCCGTGCCTGGCCTTGCAGACAAACTCGTCTCCGGGGAAGCGCCCGCAGACACATGGCATGTCGAGAGATCAGGAGCCATCGCGCGATATTCCTCGCGCAACTCCGGAGCGACCCCGCTCCTCGGAGAGCACACCATTCGCGCCATCGCCGATCTTGCCCGCCGCGTTGCCGACACGTTCGGTCCTGCGCAAGATATCGAGTGGGCCGTAGACACGCACGGAATCTGGCTGTTGCAATCGCGTCCAATCACGACCCTCGACGCTGTTCCGGATCCTTCTGCGGCACCCGGACTCTGGGATAACAGCAACATCGCCGAAAGCTACAGCGGCATTGTCGCACCGCTGACATTCTCCTTCGCCCGCAGTGTCTATGAAGAAGTCTACCGACAATTCTGTCGCATCAACGGCATTCGTGCGGAGCGGGTCGATGCGGCCCGGGCTGTGTTTGCAAATATGCTCGGCTATTTGCAGGGACGCATCTACTACAACCTCCCCAACTGGTATCGCGTTCTCGCGATGCTGCCGGGGTACAGGTCCAACCGGGCTTACATGGAACAAATGATGGGCGTCGGAGAAACGCTCCCGCCCGCTCTCGAATCCGTGCTGAAGGAAACCACAAAAAGCCGGGGGTTGGCAGATCGGCTTTCAAACGCCTTCGACACCGCCCGCTCTGTCTGCGCGCTGGGGCACAGGCTGCTGAGTCTGTCCGCCGCCGAGAAACGCTTTTATCGCCGTCTCGATAAGGCGCTAAACCCACCCAGCCGGCCAATGACAGAGTTGCGACTGGACGAACTCGCTGCCCAATATCGTTCTCTCGAAGGAGCTTTATTGCGCCGCTGGGATACACCAATCGTGAACGACTTTTTCGCGATGATCTTCTTCGGCCTTCTTCGCAAGGTTTGCACTGCATGGTGCGGGGATGACGGAGACCGTCTGGCTCCGGCGCTGGTTGCCGGAACCGGGGAAGTCATCAGCGCCGAGCCGGTGCAGCGGATTGCGATCATGGGCGCCTGTGCGAGGACGCTGCCCGATGCTGATTCCATTCTGCTTAAAGGCACTCGCAAGGACTGCGAACACTTCCTGGCAGCGAATGCGGTTCTGGCCGGTTATGTCGAGGAATACATAAAAGATTTCGGTGAGCGCACAGCCGGTGAGTTGAAGCTGGAAACCGAGACACTGGCAGACGATCCCCTGCCTCTTTACCGCGCCATTGGACGCGCAGCCGGTTACAACCCGCCCGCTACCGTTCTCCGAAACGGCGAAGACGCCGGACGCGAGGCTGTTGCAGCGCTGCGCTCATCCGTGTGGCGACCCCTCCGAGCGGCAATTCTGCCTTGGATTGTGCATAGCGCCCGCGCCCGATTGCGCGCGCGAGAAAACCTGCGTTTTCAACGCACCCGTGTGTTCGGCCGTGTCCGGCGACTGTTTGTCGAGATGGGACGGCGGCTTGCATTCGAAAACCGGTTGGAAACGGCACGCGACGTATTTTATCTGTCCGTCGAGGAGGTGCTCGGTTTTGTGGAGGGCACCGCCGCATCGTGGGATCTGCGCGGGCTCGCCGCTGTGCGAAGGGCGGAGCATGAGCGGTGGAAAACATTGCCGCCCCCCGCAGGACGCATTGAAACACGCGGCGCTCCCGCTCTTGGAAATGCGTTTACTCCCGCGCCTGCACCTGCGCGGGCCACGGAAGAACCCGGCGCAGACGGAGCCGTTGTGCTCGAGGGGGTTGGGTGTTCTCCCGGCGTTGTGCGCGGTCGTGTTCGCGTTGTTATCGACCCTCAGACCGTCGCGCTCGAGCCAGGAGAAATCCTTGTCGCCCTGCGTACAGACCCAGGATGGATCCTCCTGTTTCCTGCAGCGTCAGGCTTGCTTGTGGAATTTGGAAGTCTGCTGTCGCACTCCGCAATCGTCTCTCGCGAGCTGGGTTTACCCGCCGTGGTATCCATCCCGGACCTAACTTCCCGCTTAGCGACGGGAGATGAAGTCGAACTCGACGGCGGGACCGGGCTGGTTAGACTAATTAAACGCGGCTGACAACCACACACGCAGGAAGGCAACCCACAGCCTGCCGTTAGCGCTGGAATTCGCGCGGGCGAAACTCGGGCGGGTTTGTCAACTCGACAGCATCGCCGCTTTGGCGGATGACGAACAATCCGCTCTTTTCGGCAAACGCCACGGCATCGCCCTGCGCCACAATCGCCGCCACAGCACCGTAGATGCTCAAGTCGGCGTATTTCGGGAGAAGCACCTTCACTTTGTGCATACGATCAAGGTGTTCCTTCACGTCCTCAACGCCAAGTTTGCTTTTACACTCAATGACAACCAGTTCGGTGTCATTAACCACAAGCAGATCGAACTGCGCTGCAAGATTGTCGCGCTGGACGCTCACGTCTCCGTGAACTTCATGGACTTGGATCCCGCGCTCGCGGAAAAGACGCACCGCTGCAGGACGGACCATGTACTCCACGAATTCGCCGAGGCGATTCCCCAAATCGCCGATTTTCTTCGATGTCTCCCGAACGACCCGATCCGTCTCCTGCATGCGGCGATCCGTCTCCTGCATGCGGCGATCCGTCTCCTGCATGCGAAGGTTTGTTTCCGCAAACATGTTCCAGATTTCTTGTGCGGTCAGAACATCAGGCATGAGAAAACGTACCATTGCCCTCATTGCAATCAACCGCACTCTGGGTGACGGCGTGGGGAAGCAGGCGCGCTCGTGTTGCGTTACACACGCTTGGTGTGGTCGAGATTTGGCCGCGCAGTTGCACGTTCCAGGTCCGGGTTGGATCAGAAAAGTATTAAGCCTGTTTTGGGCTTCTGGCGGAGCCTACGGGGCTCGAACCCGCAACCTCTGCCGTGACAGGGCAGCGCTCTAACCAATTGAGCTAAGGCTCCTCGTAAGGAGAAGGTTAACTAATCTTCGTTATGCATTCAGGCAACCAATTTTTCCGTGCACCACGAGGTCCCTTTTGACATGGCACGCGCTCTGCGCGTTCGTAGGATTCATGAGTTCCGCCGCGCCTCTGGATGATCTCCTCGATTTCCTTCGCTTTGCCAGCATTTCCACAGAACCCGCTTATCGCGAGCCGACCGCGAGGTGCGCAGACTGGGTCGCTGCAAAATTTCGGGCAATGAACCTTGAGACCGCTGTGCATGCCACCCCCGGCCATCCGGTGGTTGTCGCGCGCACTTCGCGCGACCCTCATAAACGCACGGTCCTCATTTATGGCCATTACGACGTGCAACCGGTGGATCCTATTGAGCTGTGGACCAACCCGCCATTCGAACCCACGATTGCAAGTGGATTCGTCACGGCACGCGGTGCCACGGATAACAAGGGCCAGATTCTTGCCCACATGCGCGGCGTTGAAGATCTCCTGTCCGAAAACGCGGGCGGACTGCCCGTGAACGTGGTGTTCCTTGTGGAAGGCGAGGAGGAGATCGGCAGCACGCACCTGCCGCAATTCCTTGCCGATCATTCAACCGATCTGGCCTGCGACATCGTGGTTGTCTCGGATACAGGCATGGTCGGCCCGGGCCAGCCTACGTTCACTTACGGACTCCGAGGCCTCGCGGCATTGGAAGTCGAGCTGACGGGCCCCGCCATGGATCTCCACTCCGGAATGTTTGGCGGCGCTGTGCTCAACCCCATCGCCGCCCTCGCCCGCCTCGCAGCCGGGTGTCATGACGATGACGGTCGGATTGTCGTGAATGATTTTTTTAACAACGTCCAACCGTTACAGGATTGGGAACGGGAAGCGTGGCGCAACCTGCCGCTGAACGAACAGCGCCTTCTCGAAATGACAGGAGCGCCGGCGCTGCGACCGGAACCCGGCTACACCCCTTTCGAAAGCATCGCTGCCAGACCCACCATCGAGTTTAACGGAGTTCTGGGGGGGTACACGGGAGAAGGAACCAAAACGGTATTGCCATCAAAAGCTTCCACGAAGATTACCTGTCGCCTGGTTCCAAATCAGGATCCCGCGCAGGTCGCAGCTGCATTGCAGCGCCATTTTGAAAAGCACGCCCCTCCTGCCGTGTCCCTTACCATTCGGCACGGACACGGCGCGAAGCCGTACGCCACCGATCCACACTCGGGGTTCGGAGTCGCTGCACAGCAAGCCCTCGAACAAACCTGGGGGCGACCCGCCGCACTGGTGCGCGAAGGAGGAAGCATCCCCATTGTCCAGACGTTCAGGGACGTCCTCGGTGTCGATACCCTGCTGCTTGGACTCGCTCTCCCCGATTGCCGTGCGCATTCCCCAAATGAAACGTTCCCACTTGAAAACCTCGAAAAGGGTATCGCTCTAAACAAGGCGCTGCTGCGGGAAATCGCGTCGGCATAAATCGTCTGAGCGAGCCGGCCGGACCTGTTGTCGTGGCACAAGCCCGAAACGCATTTCAACAACGCAGAGACTGATGCGCTTCTTCCTCCCAGTCTGCTTCTGCGCGGTCGTGCCGTACCTTTTGCCGCAGGCTCCAGCGCAATCCAGCAGTCCCGCACCCCCGCCAGCCGCGGTACCTGATGCCGATCCATCCAATGAGCCGCGCCCAACTATCTCGCTCGATCCTTCAGATCTCGAGGGATTTCAGGATCTCCCCGAAACCACCCGCAAGATGCTCGCCGAGGGCTTGGAACTTGCCGGGCGAAGCCTCGCTTATCGCTTTGGCTCCAACGATCCCGCTGCGGGTGGAATGGATTGTTCGGGCTTCGTTCACTACCTGCTCTCGCGCCATGGTTACGAAACGGTGCCGCGGCAATCGGACCGACAATACGTCTGGGTACGCAAGGCTGGAAATTTTCGTGCCGTCCTGAGTTCCGAAGCGGACACCTTCGAGTTGGACGACCTGGAATCGGGCGATCTGATGTTCTGGACCGGCACCTATGATGTTGAGAGGGAGTTCCCCGTCACGCATGTCATGCTGTATCTTGGACGCGCGAAAGAAGACGGTCGGCGGCTCATGATTGGGGCCAGCGAGGGACGCACGTTTAATGGCATCTCCAGATACGGTGTGAGCGTGTTCGATTTTCGGCTGCCGCGCCGGTCGAAAGAGCGCCATTCAGACTTTGTGGGCTACGGATCGCCGCCAGAACGCTGAGACCGGTGGGGGCCGGTATTGCTCTAAGCCACAACGCGAAGATCTCCTATTACAAAATGGCGGCGAAACCGCAGAGGAGGCCCGGGAAAGACAGGCAGATTAATCTTTTGCAACGTCGTCGCCTACGAACTCGAAAGCCAACTTCTGCTCGGCAATTTCCTTGAGCGCAATATCGGCCAGTGACATTCGGGGCTCGATTTGTACCAGCGGTCTGTGGCCCTCGTTCAACTGGCGTACCCTTTGGGACACCATATTGATAAGGATTTGCTCATTCTTTACGACATGGCGTGCGCCATCGAGGTGGGAACCGGTCATGACACGTTTTGAGAAACTCGATGCGCGAGTGGCATCCTGCGGAAAAGGAATAATGTTGGAAGAAGGAACCATTGTTGCACTGCGCGCGCGATAAAGGGAAGAGTCCTCCTTCCCCACGTGGTTGGGCTTGTCAACCCCGAAAACTGACCCTCAGAAAATAGCACGGAATCGTGAACGGGTACAGGCCACTCCGTCCCGACGTTTACACACAGCATTCATCCGCCGTCAGTCGGCGGAAACAAACGCGGCGATCATCCGGTCCGCACAACACCGCCGCCTCCACAGAGGCCCCGCCGCGATGTTCGTCGAATAACTCTGCAGCACGGCTTGTTCCCGTTGAGTCCTCTCCAACTTCAACAGCCGCCATCCCATCAGCCCAAACCTCCAAAGCACGCCCGAGAGCGCCTCTCAAACCCTCCGCCCGCCAGCCTTCCATCCGCTTCTCCATTGCTTCCTGCGCCGCCTTCTTTCCGCCAATGGCTGCAGCCAGAGGAGTATCCAGCGCACTCGCGGTAATACGAAAAGACCCGTCGTAATCCAGCGTGGCAGCCAGATCGGGATGGCCGCTGCGCCCCAGCTCCACGAACAGGCATCGTGCCAAATACGGTGCGCCGAAGATTTGTTCAAAGGCGGATTTCACACCAGGCGCAAGTGAATAACTCACCAGACGCCGCGCGGAGACGTCTTCCACCGAGCGCAGGAAACCTTCGCTGCTTGCGACTTCCAACGCCGCTGCGCGTAGCTTTTCGATGTCCGCCGGATGTCCGATGCCACCAAAGGCAATGCGGTCGTAGATCTCGAACACCTTCTGGCGCTGGCGTGCGACGGTAAACAAAAGCAGGCCTTCATCATAACGCAGCGCCACAACCGGACTCCCGGACGCAAGCTGTCCCTCGACGTATTCGCGCCGGTTCCCGATGGCTTCCACCCAGCGATATGGTTCATCTGTCATCGTTCCATCTCCCAATTCCCTTGAGTCGGCAATTAACTCCCGGCCTCGCCGCCTGCCTCCTCATGAAATCGATGCTTAAGCTCTTCCGTGGATACATCTGCGATCCCCGCGTCGCCGATGATTTTCATCACGGGAAAAATTCCGCTGCGCCGATCCACCCCCCCGGTAGCGGTGTCGGACAGTGCAGCGGTTTCCAAAGCGCGCAAAGCCAGCCCGACTGCCTCATCGCGTGACAGTCTGCCAAGCGGACGTCCACCCCAACGGCTGGCATAATGGAAAACGCTTCGCACCGCAGCGCCCCCACTTCCGCTTGCTGCAAAATCCGTAACTTCAAAGCGCGCGCCCATCGCATCGTAAAAGTACACCCGCCCAGTGCCATTGTGATGTGTGGCAAAAATGGGTGCCACGGCACCAACCCCCTGCAAAACCAGACCCAGATTATCACGCAACAATTTCGACAAGGCGCGCACCTTGCCTTCCACGCTCAACTCCTGAAGTTGCGAACGCCGAAAATATTGGAACGAATGATCCAGCATCCGGGCCATCTCCCATGCGGTGCCGGGCACCCCGGCGATTGCCATTACGGAATGCGTATCGATCTGCAAGACTTTCTCCGCGCGGTCGTGCATGATTGTGTGCCCGGCTGTGGCCCGGCGGTCGCCGGCCACGAGGACGCCCCCCGAGTACTTAAACGCGAGGATCGTGGTCGACTCGATTTGGTGCCAGCACGGTGCCGCTGCCGCGGGTTGGGATGGGAACGCCGCATGCCCGGCCCCAGCGCCGACTTCCTGCCGTTGGATCAACGTGGAAAAGTCCTCAAACGGTCTCACAAACCCGTCCGGTGCAACCATTGCTAAGCCGAACCCTCCCGTGCCTGTGCGGACTCCGCCGCCGAGTGGCGTATTCACTGGCCTGTGCGCTGGCGGTAACGCTTCGATTGGTTCGGGTCGACCCTGCGCATTTTCTTCAGCAATTCATCCGTGTTGGGTTTCGAAACATCCGGGGCTTTTGGGCCGTCTCCATCCCCGGAGTTTGGCGACCACGGGGCGGGACCGGCGGGCTTCTGAGTTCTCTCCGGCATAACAAACTCATTATAACGCATGATCACTGTCTTTGCCAGCCCGACTCAGGTGCACGCCCACGTCTTCCTCCAGCGTGGGTTTGAGCCCTTGCTTGAGCGCTCAGGGTTTTGTGCGTAGCTTGATCGTTTGCTCTCTGCCCTCTACCGCACGTCCCACAGATGAAAATCGATATCGAACGCCTGCCCAACTGCCAGGTCAATATCCACGTCGAGCTGGATCCGGACACAGCGCGCTCACAGCGCAAGCGTATCGTCGGCGCCTTTGCCAAACAGGTGCGGCTGCCCGGATACCGTCCCGGAAAAGCGCCGGCGCATATCATTGAGGCGCGGTATAAAGATGACGTCCGCGCCGAACTTCACGACCGTCTGTTGAATCAAGCTCTTTCCGAGGCCATTCGGGAGAAAAATTTGCGCGTTCTGAATGTGCTTGAGGTCAAGGATGCAACTTTGGCTCCCGATGACTCCTTCGCATGTCGCGCCCTGCTCAGTCTGGAGCCCGAGTTTGAACTCCCCGATTACAGCGAGATTGTCGTTTCGCTGCCCGATTCCGAACCGTCGTCCGAAGCTTTGGACCGCTTCATCGATGCCTTTCGAATGCGCGCTGCAACGTTTGAGGACATCACAGACCGCGGGGCCGAGTACGGCGATTTTGTTCAAGTGGACCTTGAAGGAAAACAGGACGGAGCGCCACTGGCTGACATTCATCCAGATCTCCCGGCCAATGTGGCCGTGGCTAAAAACTTCTGGCTGCAGCTCGAAGAGGATGCGTTCCTTCCTGGGTTCTGTGCCCGTCTGCTCGGCGCCCGCCCGGGCGAATCGCAGACGTTCGAACTTCAACTGCCCGAAACACCAAGCCTCGGTCCGCTCTCAGCGCAAACCGTCAGCTACGAGACCGTGTTGCGCGGCCTTAAGTGCCGTGTTCTGCCCGCTCTCGACGACGCTTTCGCAAAAGCTATGGGTGCGCCGGATTTTGCGGGATTCCGCGAGCAAACGGCCGCCCTCCTGCGCGACCGTCGCGCAGATGAACTCGCCCGCTTGAAACGCGACCGGATCCTCCAAAAACTTCTCGAGAACGCAGACTTCGAACTTCCGGCAAATCTTGTTTACTCGGAAACCCGGCGTATCGTCGACGACATCGTCAAAAACAATTCCGAACGTGGTGTCCCTGAGGACATGCTCAAGGAGAAAGAGAAGGAAATCGTGGGTGGCGCGGCACAACGCGCTCAGCAGCGGGTGCGCGGCACATTTCTGCTTCTCAAAATCGCTGAGAAGGAAGGAATCGAGGTTTCTGCGCGCGAATTCGATCAACGCTTTGCTGCGCTCGCCGAATCGGCCGGGCAACCAGCCGCCAGGCTGCGTAAAGAACTGGAAAAGCGGGGCGTTCTCGATCGGATTCATGAGGAATTCCTACAAACAAAGGTGATGGACTGGCTGGCAAACCGTACCCGGGTGACAACCGAAGCCCCGACCGATCCACCCGGCGGCGCCGACGCCGATGACCCAGAAGCGCCTTAACAAAACAGCACGCCTCGCGACGCGCCCGCGGCTTGGAGTCGCCCTCCACGCGGCCATGACGCCCGCAGTCGTAACAACAGCTTGATTCGACCGTGCCGCAGGCGAATATGCCCCCGCACACTTCACCGTTCGGCTCGGCGTTTCCAACCCTGCCGACGCATCCCGTATCGCCTGACACACACCGTTTTCCCATGATCGAGCCCACACACCTCTCATCCCACACGAAAGCCGCTGGCAACGCGCGTCCGACCATGAAATGGCCCGCAAACGTTCCTTCGGCCCGGCCGTCGTCCTCCCTCCTTGTCCCGATCGTTGTCGAACAGACCGGACGCGGCGAACGCTCCTTCGATATTTACTCGCGCCTTTTGCAGGATCGCATCGTCTTTATCGGCACACCGATCGATGACTACGTCGCGAATCTTGTCATCGCCCAGATGCTCTTCCTCCAAATGCAGGATCCGAAGAAGGACGTAAACCTTTACATTAATTCGCCCGGCGGTTCCGTGACGGCCGGCCTGGCAATCTACGACACCATGCAGTTTCTTACGTGCGATGTGAACACCTACTGCATTGGCATCGCCGCCAGCATGGGCGCCGTGCTGCTTGCTGCGGGGAGCAAAGGCAAACGCTATGCCCTCCCGAATTCCGACATCATGATCCACCAGGTGTCCGGCGGCGCACAAGGTTCCGCAAGCGATGTGGAGCGCACCGTCGAATACATGTTCAAGCTCAAGAAACGTCTGATTCATATCCTCGCCCAACACACAGGCCAACCGGAAGACACGGTTCACAAAGATTCGGACCGCGACTATTACATGACATCAGAAGAAGCACGCGAGTATGGCTTGGTGGATCATGTGGTGCAATCGCGGAAGGACGTAAAAAGTCCTGACACCGTCGGCGGTGGCAGTCTTGCGCCCAAAGACAGCAGCACAGCGCCACTTCCCGACAACGACACCCCTGGTCCGGAGCCTGCCAAAGGCTAGCCCTCAATTCCAGAGGCCGAGGCGCCGCAGCGCGCCGGTTCTTCGGCCGCCACTCTTCAACCAACCCATAACGCCCCGCACACCATGGCTCGTCCATCCAATCTCACCATGTGCTCCTTCTGTGGTAAGAGCCATGCCGAAGTGAAAAAGCTCATCGCCGGACCCGGCGTGTACATCTGCGACAGCTGCATCAATGTCTGCAAAGGCATTCTTGATAAGGAACTGCACGATGACGCACGGCGGCACAGCGCTGCGATGACTGTTCCCAAGCCCGCCGACATTAAAGAGCAGCTCGACGGATTCGTGATCGGTCAGGAAATGGCAAAAAAGGTTCTGGCTGTCGCCGTTCACAATCATTATAAACGCGTTGCGGGCCAAATCCTGAGCGCGCCTGAGTTCGAGACATTGTCCGATGTGGAAATCGAAAAGAGCAACATTTTGCTCATTGGACCCACCGGTTCCGGCAAGACACTTCTAGCCCGCACGCTCGCGCGCGTTCTCGATGTGCCATTCTGTATTGCCGACGCTACCACCCTGACGGAAGCAGGTTATGTCGGCGAGGATGTTGAAAACATCGTGCTGCGCCTGCTTCAGAGTGCAGAGTACGACGTCAAACGCGCGGAAGTTGGCATCGTTTACGTCGATGAAATCGACAAGATTGGTCGGAAGACAGACAATGTGAGCATCACACGCGATGTTTCCGGGGAGGGCGTGCAGCAGGCGCTCCTGAAACTTCTTGAGGGCACAACGTGCAATGTGCCTCCGCAGGGTGGGCGCAAGCATCCCCATCAGGAATATATTCAGGTCAATACCGAAAACATCCTCTTCATCTGTGGCGGAGCGTTCGTAGGCCTCGAAAAAATCGTGCAGCGCCGTCTCGGCAATCGCGTGCTCGGATTCGGCTCCACCGAGCCCGCCGACGCTCACGACGGTCCCAGCCCATCCGAACTTAACATTGTTCACAACACAGAACCGCAGGATCTCCTTTCCTTCGGCATGATCCCGGAGTTTGTCGGTCGTCTGCCGATCGTTTGCGCTCTTGACGCCCTCACCGAAGATGAACTCGTCGCCATCCTCACCGAGCCGCGCAACGCCATGGTCAAGCAATATCATAAGCTGCTGGCCATGGAAGGCGTCGGACTCAAGGTTACGCGCGACGCGCTCCGCGGTCTTGCTGCCCGCGCCCTTGAAAAGGGCACCGGCGCGCGCGCCCTCCGCTCCATGCTTGAACGCATTATGCTTGATGTCATGTACGAGGTTCCCAGCCGCGCCGATATTAGCGAAATCACCATCAACCGTTCCGTTGTCGACGGCAAAACCGCCCCGTTGGTCCGCCGCAAACAGGACAAGGATGCCGCGTGACCAACAGTTGCCGCTCCAGAAGGTTATTGGCCTTTTTCATGCTGCCGCCACTTGCCGTACCCGGCCTGGTCGGCATGCTGGCACTTCTCTCGCCCTCGGCCCTGCATGCAACAGCGCCACCACCGCCGGCAACCCAGCACTCCACTCCAGACGAAGAGTCGGCGACGGGTTCAACCCCAACTCCGAGCCCTGCGACGTCCCCAGATCGGGGGGCTGGCGATGATGCTGCGGAACCAGCCAGGAAGTCCGGGGCCGAGGCTGCCGAAGACCCGCTCGAAGACGATCCTTACGCCGCCGTTTCCGTATTCGCAGCGGCGCTGCAATTAATCCGTCAGGATTACGTCGAAGGCGATCGCGTAAGCTATCGCGAACTGACTCAAAATGCGCTGCGTGGCATGCTCACCGCGCTCGATCCACACAGCCAATTCATGAGCACGGAGGATTTCGAACGCATGCAGGACGATACCCGCGACCAGTTCGGCGGTCTCGGCATCCGCGTCGAAGTCCGCAACGGCATGCTTACAGTCGTTTCACCAATGGAAGACACGCCCGGCGCAAAGGCCGGTCTGCTCGCGGGCGATCAGATTGTCGAGATTGATGGCACCACCACCGAGGACATGGAACTTAGCGAAGCGGTTGCGCTCCTCCGTGGGGAGCCCGGTTCCGCTGTTGCCCTGCGTATATTCCGTCCAGCGACTAAAGAGGTAAAAAAGATCGATGTGGTGCGCGCCATCATTCGCGTCGCGTCTGTTCAGGATGCCGCGCTTCTCGACACGGAAGATGTCGGCCCGCACAGGATTGGTTATGTGCGCATCGCCCAGTTCAACGAACCCACCGCGGCCGAGCTGGAACGCAAGCTCGATACCCTGTTTAAGGAAGGTATGGAGGCTCTTGTGCTCGATCTTCGGAATAATCCGGGGGGTCTTCTCAACAGCGCCGTCGATGTCGCCGCCCAGTTTCTTCCACCGCGCCAGCTCGTCGTCTACACCGAGGGGCGCACGCCGTCCCAGCGCAAAAATTACAAAACTCCAGGCGGCTACGAAGAACGCCCATGGTTCCCACTCGCCGTGTTGATCAATGGCGGCAGTGCCAGTGCCTCCGAGATTGTCGCCGGTGCACTGAAGGACCTCGATAGGGCGGTTGTCGTTGGCGAAACAACCTTTGGCAAGGGCTCGGTCCAGAGCGTCCTGTCTCTGGCAGACGGCTCCGCGCTCCGGCTTACGACCGCGAAGTATTATACGCCGGGCGCGCAAGTGATCCATGAGAAGGGTATCACGCCAACCATTCTTGCCACCATGAGCATCGAACAAGAACGCGCCATGATGGCACGGCGCAACGAAGAGACCCTGGATGACGCAGAGCAGGCTCGCATCGCCCGCATCGAAGACACCCAGCTCAACCGTGCAGTGGACGCCCTCAAAGCGGTTCTTGTTTATCGGTCAAATCTCAAGGACGAATAGCCGATGTACGGGTTGACCTGAAGGAGTGTTTTATCCTCCTGAACCCCGCATCTCCCCGGCTTCATCCTTGCGCTTTGCTCCCTCCAACAGCAGCAGCTGCCAATCCGTTGTCACCGACCGTCGCGCCGGTTCTTCGCCTTCATGCAACCGAAACTCGCTGCGACCCCAAGCAAGCATTCGGTAGCAGGCTTCGTCGCCCTCAAACGTATCCTGCACGGCACCGACCACGCCGCCACCGGCAAGATAAACCGTGCCGCTCTGCCCGCTGCGCAGTTCCCGGACATCGATCCGGCCATCCCAACGATTGAGACAAAGCATCTGAACAAGATCGAGCAGCGCAAAAGTTGAAAGATAATCGAACTGCACACCCCGCGTTCCGTTCTCCCCTTCGTCCGACGCGCTCTTAACACCAGCTGAACGGACCCGCTTTGCGTAATCGCCCAATACGCGGCGCAGATCCTCCAACCGAAAGGGCTTCGGCAGAAGTGTCGTTTCCGACGGGTCATGCGAAATCAATCGTAACAACGGATGGTCCGTTCCACCCAGAACGATCAACGGTTTCAGGCCCACACTTTTTACATAGGCATTGTACAATGGGAGGAATCCATGTCCGGGCCTGTCCGGATCCACCACGATCACATCGCACACGGGCGCATCGCGCCGCTGAGCGAACCCCGCAAAATCGACCACGACAGCATCCGGCACCCCTCCAATTGCCAGATCGATCCAGCGGCGGTTTTCATTTCCCTCAGACACAGCGAGCGCAATCCACATGTGCGTGGACATGTAGCACGAATCGTTCCTCGGCAAGGGCACGGTTTGTGCTCCTGTCGCGTTGCCCCCTTATGCCGTGCTCGGTGGATAAATCGCGACACAATGCGCGTGTGCCTCTGGTAAAAATTCAACAACTCATGTTCTCCGGTTCCTTCACTCAGATGGATCTGGCTGCCGTCCTGCGGTTGCTCGCTGCCTCTTCACAGACCGGTCGGTTATCCATTCAAGACGCTGGATTTCATGCGGAGATGTCCCTCTACGCCGGCCAGATCGTGCACGCTCAGACAGATGAGTTCTCCGGTCTTGATGCGCTCTACGAAATCTGCCAGCGCACAGCTGGCTCCTTCCAATTCGATCCAACCGTTCAACCCGCAAAGACCTCGCTCTCTGAATATGCATCGGGTGAATTGCTTGAGAACATCGAAGCCACAATTCAGGCTTCACGCGAGTTCGCAGCCGCGCGCCCGGATCCTGCTGATGCGCCGGTGTTCCTCCGGGCGAATGCCAATGCGACCGTTTCAGCTGCGCCGGAAGATCTTCAGCTCCTTCTTCTTGCCGACGGACTGCGCACGGTCCGAATGATCTCCCAGGAAACAGGCCGCGATCTCGAAGCACTCCGTGACATCTTCGCGCGCTTTATTGTCGCCGGCCTCGTCAGTGTAAGTTCTTCCGAATCGGCTTCAGCGGGATCCCACGAGCCCGCGGTGGCGCCACCGGAAAATTCAGTCTCGCGACCCGCCCGTTTCTGGCGAGGCAAGCGCATCGATTAACCTCCGCACTCCGCTTAACCGTTTTCCCAATATGATTATGAACTGCCGTAACTCGATTCCACAGCGGCTCGCTGGGCGCTCAACTTTCATCCGCCTGGTCGCTATCCCGTTTCTGTGCGCAGTAGCAGCTGCCTTCCCTGCATCAGGCCAAAACCCGCCTGCGACCCTCGCCACTAGCGGCGCAGATCCCTCCGACATCACACAATCCCTTGACGGCCTTCGACAGGAGGATGCGCGTCTTACCCGGGATCTGCTCGATCTCTCCAAGGCGCTTTCTCGTATTGAACAAGATCTGCGCGTCAGCGGCATATACGAAGGCATGAACGACGACGTTGCCCGCGCATCGGTGCTGCCCGAGGAAGTTGCCGCCCTGCGCGAGGCCGTTTCTGACTTGGAGCGCCGGGTGGAAGCTGCCGGGGCCGCTCCTCTACCCGCCGCAGAGTCGGTCGGAGAACGTCTCGCTGCATTGCAGGATGCGCTTGCAAGACTATCTCCACAACATGAAGCGGCCGCATCCTCAGGTATCGCTGCGCTCGTGGGCACGGACGCAGCGCTTTCCGTTTCTGCAACGCACGTCTGGGTTTTGCTTGCGGCCTTTTTGGTCATGTTCATGCAGATCGGATTCGCCCTGTTGGAAACTGGTTTGACCCGCGCCCGAAATGCAGCGCACACACTGCTCATGAACCTGCTTGACTACGGAATCGGCGCGCTGGCGTTCTGGGGATTCGGATTCGCGCTCATGTTTGGCGGGGTGGGAGCCATCGATAGCCTCGGGCTTGGTCCGGTTCTGGATCGCGCCGTCGGATTTACCATCGACGGTACCGAATACACTGTGTTCGGCCTGAACGGCTTCCTGCCTTCGTGGGAGTCGCTTACGGCCGGTGCTGCGGCGTTCTTCCTTTTCCAGATGGCCTTTGCAGCAACCGCGAACACCATTTGCACCGGTGCCCTGGCTGAACGCTGGCGGCTGCCGGCTTTTGCGCTCGCATCGGTCTTCGTGACCGGCTTGATCTACCCGTTGTTCGGTCACTGGGTATGGGGCGGAGGCTGGCTGGCTGCCATCGGCTATGTCGATTTTGCGGGATCGACAGTGGTGCACGCAGTTGGCGGCGTTGTAGCGTTTGTTGGCGCAATCGCCGTGGGCCCGCGGAAAGGGAAATACGGTCCACACGGCGTCTCCAACCCGATTCCCGGCCACAACATGGCTTATGTCGTACTCGGCACCTTTATCCTTGCGTTTGGATGGTTCGGATTCAACGCCGGCAGCACATTGAACGCAGCAGATCTCAACATAGCCATTGTCGCTGCGAACACCGCGCTTGCTTCGGCAGCCGGAATGGTTGCAGCAGCACTAACCACAGCGGTGCGCTTCGGCCGACCGGATCCCAGCTTCTGTTGCAACGGCATGCTTGCCGGGCTGGTCGGCATCACGGCACCGTGTGCATTCGTTGATGCCTGGGCAGCGGTACTCATTGGGGCGATCTCTGGCGTGCTCGTTGTCTTTAGCGCTCTGTTCATCGATGAGCGCCTGCGTGTGGACGATCCGGTTGGCGCGGTGTCTGTCCACGGGGTATGCGGTCTTTGGGGCGGATTAGCCGTGGGAATCTTCGCTAATGGGAAAAATGGCGTCGCCGGCCTTGTTGCAGGCGACAACGCCCAGATCGGCATCCAGGCCATTGGTGTAGCAAGTGCCGCAGTCACTGCAGCCTTTCTCGCATGGATCGTGTTCAAACTCATAGATGCTGTCACTCCATTGCGCGCTTCGGACGGGGACCAGGATCTCGGCCTCGACCTTGCCGAACTCGGGGTGGAAGCCTATCCCGAATCCAAAATTGAAGCACAGCCGCCTCCGCCCGGACCCGCAGCCGCTGTCTGAATTGCGGGTGGTTTGCTTCCCTCAACACGTTACGCGATCGGGGCCAGCTCAAACAAAGCGTGTCCGCCCTCGGCGGAGCGTTGCTGTATTACGTCATGTTAGGAGTTCCTGTCTTCAGCGCGTCCCAACCGTTCACTCTCCATGCGGAATCCCCTTCTCGCCCTGGCCGCTTCACTCGCCCCCGCAGCGTGCGCAAACGGAAATTCTTGCCACTGGCCGCGGTATTCATTGCCGCCATACGCCTGCCCAAAGGCGGGTTACACCATACTGCGTCGTCGCTTCCCGGATGCTGCATAAACACGCACACTTAGCCCCGCGCCGCCCAGTGCCACCCGAGACAGGCGCTGCCGCAAACGCGTGAACAAGCCTATGCAATGTGTGCCTCATCATGAAGTGGAGCATCGCATAATCAGGCAACTCCGCACCCCGCCGGAAGTTGCACCCAAACCACCGCGCCATCCTCATTGTTCGCTCGTTCAATCCTCACGAAGCCGCAGCTCCCTCTCATGCCAAGCCTGCACCCCTCGTTGCCAGGCCGAAGCCTCGTGACCAGCTGACAAACGGCCTTAGCGGTCCGTCGGCTTGCCTTCAGGCGGTTCGTCCGGCATGTTTTCCGATATCATGAGGCATGCTACCATTTTTAATTTGTGTGCCGCCGGATTGCTGATCGCACCGCTTCAGCATGCCGTCGCGCGCGCATCGTACGACCGCCTCCCTTTCGAATTGGTGTTCAAAGGCGAGGAACGCTTCCGAGAACTGGTCCGCGACGCGGAACGTCATAACTGGGCGGGCCTGCCGCTCGGCGAGCGCACCGCCGCGGTCGGTCTTGCGCTCGTGGGGACGCCCTACGTCAATTACACGCTTGAGATTCACGACCGCATTGAGTCGCCCTCGGTCAACCTCAACGGATTGGATTGCTGGACCTTCTACGAAATCTCTCTCGCCTTCGCGCGGATGCTCACAGCCAAACCTCCGCCTTACGCGCCGCAAGATCTCCTTGCGCTTATCGAGTTGGAACGCTATCGCGACGGCAAATGCGATGGATCCTATCTTTCGCGCATCCATTTTCTCGAAGAGCTGTATGCTGACAATGAACGCCGCGGCCTGATGGACAACATCACACGTGCTCTCGGCGGGGAACGCATGTCGTACCGGGGAATCACCGAGATGACATCCATGTGGAAAAGCTACCGCTATCTCAGGAATAATCGGGCGCTTCTTGAACCCATGGACCGCATCCAACGAAAGGTCTCGAGCATGCCCGTTTGGCATATCCCCAAGGCACGCGTGCCGAGAGCCGAACGCGGCATGCGCTCCGGAGATATCGTGTCCATCACGACGGATTACCGCGGGGGCTATACCACCCACGCAGGCATTGCTCTGCGCGACCGCAATGGTGTCCTGCGTCTCATGCATGCGTCTTCGCTTGAGGACAAAGTCATTGTGGATGCTCGTCTTTCCTCATATCTCAATGCCAAAAAAAATCGGGCGGGTGCAATGGTCGGGCGCCCCAGGGAAATCCCTCCATCCGTGGCGGCCCGGCTTTTTGGCACTCCGAGCCGCTGACCAGGCGCACGAAAATTGCCGCCGCCCGCCACGGCGCTCTGAATCGCGTGGGCGCACCCCGCCTTGACGCCCCGGACGCCCGCACCGATATGCAGTGACCCATGGATCTTCTCGACGCACTGGAAAACGACCTGATCACCGGGGACGGCGCAATGGGCACACTCCTCATGGAGCGCGGCGCAGGTGCAGACCAATGCCTGGAGGCGATCTGCCTCGAGAATCCGGACATGATCCGGAAGATTCACGACGACTACATCGCCGCAGGCACCCGCGTCGTGGAAACAAACAGCTTTGGTGCCAATGCAGTACGGCTCGCGCGCCACGGCCTTGAAAACCGCGTCAATGAAATCAACTGGAAGGCTGCGCAAATCGCGCGTGAAGCTGCCAAAGGCCGCGATGTCATCGTCGCTGGCAGCGTGGGTCCACTGGGCATTGGGGCTGATGAAGCGTCCGAGAAGGGGATCGACCGCCTTGCCGTCTTCTCCGAACAGATCGGAGCGCTGCTCGACGGCGGCGCCCAAGCCATAGTCCTTGAAACGTTTCTCGATGAGCAGGAGCTGGCGATCGCGCTCGAAGCCAAACTGTCCCTGCATCATTGTCCCGTGATTTGCATGATGGCCTGTCACGAAACTGGACGCCTCAGTTCAGGTCAGCCACTGGCGGACGCGCTCGCGAATATTGCCGCCGCAGGAGCGGATGTCATCGGCGTGAATTGCCTCAACGGTCCGCGCGCCACTGTCAAACTCCTCGAGACCCTGCCGCTCGTTTGCCCGCTCGCAGCCTATCCAAACGCCGGGAATCCTTCCTATCATGACGGTCGGTTTTTGTATCATGCGACCCCGGAATATTTCGCAACTGCTGCACGGGAACTTGCTGCGCAGGGAGCGCGTCTTGTGGGGGGGTGCTGCGGGACGGGTCCGCGCCATATTGAAGCCATCGCCCGCGCCCTGAAGGAAGCCATCCCCCCGAAGTCAAAATCCGTGCGCGTGATCTCCGCGGCTCCCGCTGCACAGTCCAGCCCGGCCACTCCCGATTCCGGCGCCCGCGAAACGAGCCTGCTCGATCTTATTGCCGAAGGCCGCAAGGTGATTGTCGCGGAATTGGACCCACCAAAGACCCTTTCGATGGACAAGTTTCTCAAAGGGGCCAAAGCCATCGCGGCTGCTGGCGCTGACTGCATCACTCTGGCGGACAACTCGCTCGCGATCCTACGTGTCAGCAATCTCGCCGCCGCCGCGATCCTGAAAGAGCGCCATGGCATCGTCCCCCTGCTTCATCTAAGTTGCCGCGACCGCAATCTACTCGGTCTCCAAAGCGAACTCATGGGCATGGCCGCACTCGGCATGCGCCATGTGCTGCCGCTCACAGGCGATCCCGCGAAGGTGGGCGATCATCCAGGGGCTACGTCCGTCTACGACATCAACTCCGTGAAACTCATCGAGGTGGTCCGCAGGATGAATGAAGGCTTCAACCACAACGGCAAGTCGCTCAAAGGCACTTGCGATTTTGTCATCGGTTGCACTTACAATCCGAACGCACGTAATGTCGACGCGCAGGTGCAGCGGCTCGAACGCAAAGTTGCCGCCGGCGCGCAGTACGTCATGACTCAGCCTGTTTTTGATATGGAGCTGGTAAAGGAAACCGCGCGTCGTACCGCTCCACTCGGGATTCCTGTCTTCGTCGGAGTCTGGCCGCTTCTTAACGGACGCCAGGCGGAGTTTCTGCACAATGAAGTCCCAGGTATTTCCATTCCCGATCCCGTGCGCACGCGCATGCGTGGGCTGGAAGATTCAGCCGGACGGGACGCAGGCCTTGCCATTGCACGCGAAGTCTGTTCGGCGTGTGTCGAACATTTCCCCGGCGTTTACCTCATTACGCCCTTCCTAAATTACGAACTCACCGCACAACTCGCGGAATTCGTCCGCTCCACATGAATGGTGTGCCACCGCCCGCCGCAGCTCGCCTTTCGCCGCGGCGCGTTCCTGTCTGGCATCTGGTTGCAGCACAGCTTGGCGTCATCACGCTCGTGATCGCGGCTGTCGGGATCGCCGCCCGCCTTTTTCCGCTTCTCGATTGGATCACCGAAGTCGAGGCCGCCCTGGATCGTTATGGCATATGGACCGCTGTGGCGTATCCCTTCGCGTTCGCCGTCTGCAACTTGTTGCTACTGCCCGGAGGCATCCTCAGCATGGGCGCTGGCTATTTCTTTGGGCTGTGGGGAGGCTTTGCGCTGGCCTTGTCCGGCACATTGCTTGGCGCTGCAGGTGCATTTCTCATCGGCCGTCGCTGGGCGCGACGTCTCGTCGAGCATCATCTGCTGGACAAACCACGCTGGCTTGCGCTCGACCGCGCAGTGGAACGCGAAGGGTGGCGCATCGTCATGCTGAGCCAGCTCAACCCCCTCTTTCCTACCAGCCTGATTGATTATATTTATGGAATCACTGGCATCGGATTCTGGAGGTGCATGTCAGCTATTGCGATCGGCCAGACCCCCGGACTTTTCCTCTACGCCTATTTCGGCACACTTGGACAATTTGGTTTTCGCATAGCGACCGGAGCCTCCGAACCCTCACTTGGCGATTACTGGCTCTGGGGCGCAGGCGCTGCGGTAGCCCTCACGATCACTGTGGCGCTCGGCCTGATCGCATCGCGGCTCTGGAGAGAGACGCGAGAAGCGCGCGATCTGGCAAGTCCGGATTGACGGCCCCTCTGCCAAACCTTGCCGCCCGCGTTTCTACTCAGCCAGAACAGAGATTTGTTCGGGCGTCGTAACCACAATTTGTGGCGTGGCATCATAAATCGAGAGGGGCCCTTCCACGACAACTCTCTGCATGCCGTATTGCGCCTCAAAATCGATGCCGCCAAAAGCCGCCTGACTGCGGGGAAAAATCACGGCGACAAACGTACCGCGCACTCGCCCGAAATTCAGAAAAAGGATCCCCGAATCTTCATCGCGTCCCACGCGCTGGATTACCCCAACCACTCGCGCATCGCGCCCTTCGTTGGCCAGCAATTCCTCGGTACGATCCGCCTCAATTTCCAGTGTCTTCTCTGCGGGAAATGCGCCTGGTGTTTCTGCGCGCACATCGCCCAGCGCACCCCCAAACCCCAGCCAGAACGCAGCGGCGATTGGCACGGCTCGCACGACAGCCCCGCACATTCCGCAGGACCGCCAGATCTGCCACGATTCTCGGTGTTGCATCATACACTGGCAGTTTATGCATTCGCCACCGCCTCCGCCACTCGCAATGCATCGTGGCATTCAGCGACATCGTGCACGCGGAAAAGGTCCGCTCCAAGCTCCCTGCATAACGCTGTCAGCGCCACCGACGGCCATAGCCGCTCCGTCATTGCCGTGGACCCCACGAGCCGAGCAATGAACGATTTCCGCGAGAACCCGATTAAAACAGGCTGATTGTCGATCGCGAATGCAGAGAGGTTGCGCAACAGCTCGAGGTTGTGCGCTGGTGTTTTTCCAAATCCGATTCCGGGATCGTAAACGAGCGCCTCCGGAGCAATGCCCGCCATGAGCGCTACGTTACGCCGTCGCTCAAGGTGTTCACGGACCTCCCCGACCACGCGTTCATAGTTCGGATCGATCTGCATCGTACGCGGCGTGCCTTTCATGTGCATCAATACAACCCCTGCTCTGGCTGCCGCCGCAACTTCACCCATCCGTGGGTCACCCCGCAAACCTGTTACGTCATTGACGATATGTGCCCCCGCCGCCAGCGCAGCCTGGGCTACCGCAGCCTTGGACGTATCGATCGAGATCAGGCATCCACCGCGGTTCACAAGCCGCTCCACAACAGGGAGCACTCGCCTCAACTCCACCTCCTCCGGCACGGGCGGCGCCCCCGGGCGTGTCGATTCCCCACCGATATCCACAATCGCCGCCCCGCCTGCTATAAGAGTCTCGGCATGCGCCATGGCTGCATCGGCGGTCTCAAACGCCCCACCATCGGAGAAACTGTCCGGCGTCACATTTAAAACGCCCATCAGCACACCACGGCCAGGCCGGAGCGTGGCACCGCGCACGTTCCACGGGCGCCGCCGTTCAAACATCGGTTTCGTGGTGGCAGGCATCGATTACGGCCGGACAGGGCTGCGCCGGCAGATGGATGGTTCCCCTGCAGCAGGCTCCAGAATAACGATCGATGGCACAGTCGCCTGCTGCAACGAGATTCTGCGGCGGCACTCACTCAAGCGAGTGTGCTAAGTGTCGCAGGAGCCAGCGGGAAGTCCGGGGTGGTAACAGCACGCTCTCTACTTCCTGAAGCCCGCGTAGGGATGATTTTGCAAAACGTCCCAGATGGTTTTGTGAATCGCTTCGGCACGCTCTGGAGTAATCTCGATCACCCCACCAAAATCATGATTCAGATCCTGACCATACTCTTCCTGCGTGTTGTACTTCGTATAATCGAGATTCAAAGGGGGTTTCTCGCGGAAGAACGCCGCATAATACAATGCTGCGATGGTGTAATTCGCCAAGCCGGCCCGGATATGCTGAACATCGGTATAAAAATCTTCGATGCTGGAAATACCTGGGATCAGCCCCGCCTGCGCCTTTTTATCCAAGTCGTAAAAGAGTTCGCCACCGGGAATCATGCGCAGTCGGCCCTGTACCCACAATTCCGGGAAGGCCTCCTTCACTGCCTCGAACACCTTATTTGTGTAATCGCGCGTCCGATGGATAAAGCCGATCCACGGCTTCTCGAACTCGCCGTCGTAAGGTTTATCCCATTGCGCCGCATAGTCGAATTCGTCGCGGTTGGGGAATTCCGCCTCCTTTATGCGGGCGCCCTCCTGTTTTGCCCATTCCGGAAGCTCCTTTGAAGGCGGGATTTGGCCGGCAGGCATACTCGGCCAGACAGTATAAATATAAATGGTTCCCTGAGGATTCTTTGCGAGGAACACATTGATGAGATCGATCGCAGCTCCAGCATCGCCCACTTCGATCTCCTGGCCAAACTGCGTTTTCCCATACATCTCGGAGGCCATCTTGTTCACATGAGTCCCGAAGACCTGAATGAGGATGGCATCCCAATCCTGCTCCAGAAACACTTTCGGAGCGCGACTTGCCTTCACAATAGCTTCCTTGCCGATGGTCAAATCACCCTGTGACCCGGCCCTCTCGGCGGTCTCGCTCAGGGGTTTTCCCATGGCATTGAATACTTCGTTGCGATGCTGCCAAGTCTGCCAGCCCGCACCGAGAAAGGCGAAGTTCTCTATGTGTTTGCCTGCAGGAATAAACAGTTCCTTGTGCCAGGCAGGTCTGGAACTTTCCGTAAGGCTGTTTCCGAAATAGTAGATCCGGTAGGGATCATCGAGGGATGTGACGGGCGCACCAGACGCGGATCCAGTTGTGAGGCACGCGAGCCAGAGTGCTGCAGCAGCAACTCTGCGAATAGTGGGGTCAACCATGGGGGTGGTTTCGGGATGATTAACGCAGTGCCGATCCTAAATCGTCACTCAGCGAGCGGAGAGACGAGATTCAGTGCGTCTGGTCTTCAGAGGTTCATCGCGACTAGAGCAGTTCCGAAACCAATGAACGTTCTTCCTTGAGTTCATTGACGGTTGTTTGAACTTTCGCATTCCCGAAATCGTTCAGCGGTACGCCTTGAACAATCTGCCAGTTGCGCCCGTTGGTCCGCACCGGGAACGAACAGATTAATCCCGGTTCGATGCCATAGCTTCCATCGGAACACACACAGACACTCGTCCAATCTCCTTCGGGTGTGGGTGTCACAAGCGACCGGACCGTGTCCACGACGGCATTCGCGGCCGATGCGGCCGAGGACGCCCCGCGTGCCTTGATAATCGCCGCGCCACGCTGCTGAACCGTGGAAATAAAATCGCCCTGCAGCCAATCATGATCCCTGATCGCATCGGTCGCGGCTCTTCCCCCAATCTTCGCATTGTAAAAATCCGGGTATTGCGTGGCGGAATGATTGCCCCAGATCGCCATATTCGAGACCTGCGTAACGTCTACGCCCGTTTTTGCCGCAAGTTGATATTTTGCGCGGTTCTCATCCAGACGCGTCATGGCAAACCATCGGTCGCGCGGTACGCCTCCGGCATTGTTCATGGCAATCAAGCAATTCGTGTTGCAGGGGTTGCCCACCACGAGGATGCGGACGTCCGGCGCCGCGTTCGTTTCGATCGCCTTACCCTGGCCAATGAAGATTTTGCCATTGATCCCGAGGAGATCTTTGCGTTCCATCCCCTGCTTGCGTGGCACGCTTCCCACGAGCAAGGCCCAATTCACTCCACGAAAGCCTTCATCCAGACTTGCGGTGGGCGTAACGCTTTTAACCAGCGGAAAGGCGCAGTCGTTCAGCTCCATCACGACGCCTTCAAGGGCTGGCAGTGCGGGTTCGATCTCAATAAGATTCAACGCGACCGGCTGGTCCGGCCCGAACATGCTCCCGCTCGCAATGCGGAAGAGAAGGGAATAACCAATTTGACCGGCAGCGCCGGTGACAGCAACACGGATGGGATCAGGCATAAAAGTTTGGAGGAAGGCAAACCGCAATCTTGCGAGGGCGGATCGCTTACGTCAACCCCAATACCATCAGGATCCACGCATTTTCGCCGCGAGCGCCGGTTCGATTAATTCGCAAAATGCATGGAGCAGAAAATGGTGCACTTCCTGAATGCGGGCGGTCACAGCGTGCTCGACAATCAGCTCGAACTCCGCGAGACCGCGACAGCGTCCCCCGCCTTTGCCAAGCAGCGCGACGGTGCGCAGATTCCGGAGCTGGGCGGTTTCCAATGCGCGCACGATATTCTCTGATTGGCCACTGGTGCTGAACACGACGAGCACATCGCCGGGGCTGCCCAGCCCGGAAATCTGACGGGCGAAAACCTCGGCAAAGCTATAATCGTTGCCTCCGGCCGTTAGGACTGCCCCATCGGCACTCAAACACAAGGCAGGGTACGACGGGCGTTCGTCTCTAAAGCGCACAATCAATTCCGCCGCAAGATGCGCGGCGTCAGCTGCGCTGCCGCCATTGCCACAGGTCAAAATTTTACGGCCGGTAAGCAGAGCCTCCTCGATCGCACGCGCGGCGGAAAGGACTCCAGGCTGCAATCCAACTGCTTTCCCGATCGCTGCACAGCTTTCGTCAACCAACCGGCTGAATTCACTCGGTCGATCCATAGCTAATCCGAAATAACCCGGCTGGCCAGAGACCGCAAGCGCAGGGAGCGATTACCGGCCCCTCGGACGGTTTACCACGCCGTCCAGGAAGAGCCGATTCTGGCGATCCGGCCGCGGATGAACTGGAGCCATATCGAACATAATCGTCACGCGGCTCGGCGGCACCGAGATCACCCCGCGCCGCCGATAAATGAGCGGTGCCTGCGCCTGTTCCCCATCCACAAGCGGGCGCCATTGGTAGCTTGTGCCGTATTCAGCAAAGTAATTCACGGTCTTTACGTCAGCCGGACATCGGAAATGGCGTTCAGTCAATCCGTAGGGGGTGAACGCTTCCAACAGACTTTTCGGCGTTTCCCCTATGCGTTCGATGTCTTCGGCATTGTAAATGGGGTTGTCAGAATCGATCTCAATATACGGCAGGGAATTATCATTGTCGGAGATTGCAGCCTGCAGAGCCACGCCAATACCACGCAAATTGGCGATACAAGCCACCGCATCTGCCTTCTCCCGCACCTTTTCCACAGTGGGCAAAAGCAATGTGGCAAGGACCCCGATCAGAACGAGGACGAGCAACAATTCGAGCACCGTAAAGGCACGCGGGATTCTGGTGCCTTTTGGGAGCTTAGCGATCATCGTATTTTCTGTCCATCTTGCGATCCACGTAGCGTTCGTAGCGGTCGCGTCTTCGCTCAGGCGGACTCTGCATGTCACGACGTTCCATGCGTTCGCGCATCCGATTCTGAAACTCGGGATCTTCCATCAATTCGCGAACGTGATTCATCCGCTCCTCTGGAGACAGCTCCGCCAGCTCTTCCCACAACCGCTTCATACGACCCCATTCCTGCTTGGCTTCCTGCCGTTCCTCAGCCGGCAACTGGGCAATGACGTTTTCCGCCCTCTGTTCCAATGCGGGGGCCAGTTCGGGCGAAAACAGCATGCCAAACCCCGGGCTTCTCCCTCCGCCACGGCCGCCCCGACCACCTGCGTCTTCGCCATCCTGAGATTCGGCGGCGCGCATCGACTGTTCCCATCCGACGAGCAGGAAACGCTCTTCAACTGCCCCCCCTGCGCTCTTCACAAGCGCACGCACGGCATCGCCTATCCGCGCGCGAGACGGCGCGTTCGCAGGCGGATCCCAGTCTTTCGGCACAAAAAAGACGGCATCCACCTGCTGCGAGGCCTGCTGCAAGTAAGCGCCCAGCGTGGGCGGTTCAACCGCACCCGGTTGCCAGATCATTCCGCGTGGGTCGACCGGACTCAAACCGAGCATGTCTGTCATCGGCCCGCCAAACCGGACGGTTGAAAACGCGGAACGGTCCCCCCGTTCAAGCGCCGATTCCAGCGCGCGCGCCGTCTCAGAGTTGGCCCCGAAGAAAAACGCAAGATTCACGCGCGCATCCACCGCGGCAGACAGAGCCTCAAGTGCTTCCGGCACCGGGACGCGGGTTACCCACACTGTAACGGGCATGTTGCCGTCCAGATTTGTGGTGATGCGGATGTTTCCCTGCCGCTCTACGCTCTCCACAACCCTGCTTAAGGGCACGCCGCGCGCATGAACCGTGATTCTGCCCCAGCCGGCGACAATTTGCATGACCAGAGCTAAAAGCAGGGCGCAAACTGCAGCCCCGCCAAGCCAGGCAAATCTTATGTTCATGAAGACTTCAACACCGCCGGATCAATAAGGTTGCGCGCCCTTATGCAGTCTCAAACCAATTCGCTTTCTTCCTGGTCACGGCTGACGACAGGCGCGATATCCTGTAAAATTTCTCCGCGACGCAGGTCCATGAGTTTCACACCCTGCGCGTTCCGTCCTGTCTCCCGGATGTCCGAGGCTCGGATGCGTGTCATCTGCCCCTTATTTGTGATGCACATGACCTCGTCGCTTTCACGCACGGACAAAGCGCCCACCACCAAGCCGGTTCTCTCTCCGGTTTTCATCGTGATGATGCCTTTGCCGCCTCTGGTTTGCGGTCGATAATCGTCGAACCGCGTGCGTTTCCCGAGTCCCGTCTGGCTGGCCACCAGCAGCTTTGCTTCGGGATTCACCAGGGCCAATCCCACGACATAATCGTCATTGTCTGGACGGATCCCCCACACCCCGACAGTCGCACGCCCCTGATCGCGCAATTGATCCTCGCCAAATCTCAGGCTCATGCCGCTGCTGGTAATCAAAACGATGTCGTCCTGCCCCCCGGTCAAGGCGACACCAATTAGCTGGTCGCCCTCCTCGATGTTGATGGCAATGATGCCGCCTTTGCGAACGTTGGAAAAATCCGAAAGATTGGACTTCTTGACTATCCCACTGCGGGTCGCAAAGACGATATGCTTCTCCGGATCCCACGTTTCGCCCTTGTCCCCGCCACCGCTCTGAATCCGAAGCACCTCCGCGATTTTTTCTCCGGAACGCAGCTCAAGGAAATTGGCAATGGACCGTCCCTTGGCGCTGCGCCCCGCCTCGACAATGCTGTGCACGCGCTCGACGTAGCATCGTCCCGTGCGCGTGAAGAACATCAGATAATCGTGCGTGCTCGCTGTGAACATGTGCTCGACGAAATCCCCCGGATCTTCGTCGCCGATCGCTTCGCGCGTGGCCATCCCGCGCACGCCAACTCCACCGCGGCGCTGCGCGCGGTACTGGCTCACGGCCGTGCGCTTAATGTATCCACCATGGGTGATCGTAATGACCGCCCCTTCATTGGCGATGAGGTCTTCCAACGCAATCTCCCCTTCCTCAGGCACGATCGCGGTGCGACGCGGCGTCGCGTACTTGTCTTTCACCGCCGTGAGTTCCTCCTTAATGATAGCCCGCACACGGGATTCCTTCTCAAGGATGTCGAGCAGATCTTTAATGGTCTCCACCAGTTCCCCGTACTCCTTCACGATCTTATCGCGTTCCAGACCGGTGAGTTGGTACAGGCGCAGGTTCAGGATTTCGTCGGCCTGCGCTTCACTGAAATAATACCGGCCATCCCGCAAACGGGCTTCGCTGCGAATCAGGACTCCCAATTTTTCCACGGCCTTGCGCTCGAAATGAAACTCCAGCAACCGCCCCCGCGCCTCGTCGCGATTGGCCGAGTCCCGGATAATCCGGATAAACTCATCCAGATTGTCCAGCGCGATAAGGTAGCCTTCCAGCGTTTCGGCCCGATCCTCGGCCTTGCGCAGGAGGAAACGGGTGCGGCGCAGGACGACTTCCCGTCTGTGATCGAGAAATGCCGTAAGCGCATCGCGAAGATTAAGAAGCTTCGGCTTGCCATGGTCGATGGCGAGCATGTTCACCGCGAAGGACGTGGCCAGCGCCGTATGCTTGTAGATGTTGTTGAGCACCACCTTGGCGACGGCGTCGCGTTTTAATTCGACAACCACTCGGGTGTTTTCGTCGGATTCATCGCGGATCGCAGAGATATCGCCGATGATCTTGTCGTTCACCAACCCGGCTATGCGCGACACCAGATCCGCGCGGTTTACACCATAGGGAATCTCAGTGATGACAATCTGTTCACGCCCACCTTTGACTTCCTCCACGCCGGCGCGCCCACGCACTTTGACGCTGCCGCGTCCTGTCTCGAAGTACTGTCTGATGCCGGTCATGCCCGTAATTTCGCAGCCTGTGGGAAAATCCGGGCCTTTGATGCATTTCATCAATGTCTCAAGCTTCACCGCCGGTTCGTCGACCATGAGTTCAAGCGCATCGACAAGCTCGCCGAGATTGTGCGGCGGAATGTTCGTCGCCATCCCCACGGCGATCCCCGTGCCGCCATTCACAAGGAGGTTTGGGAATGCCGCCGGAAACACGGTCGGCTCCATCTGCGTCTCGTCGTAGTTTGGCGTGAGATCGACGGTGTCCTTGTCCATGTCCTCCATGAGGATCAATCCCGCCGGAGTCAGCCGCGCCTCCGTATACCGCATCGAGGCCGGTGGATCGCCTTCCGGCGACCCAAAGTTGCCCTGCCCATCGATCAAACGCTCCCGCATCGCCCATGGTTGCGCCATGTGCACGAGCGTCGGATAAATCGCCTGATCGCCGTGCGGATGGAAATTGCCCATCGTTTCCCCGACGATCTTGGCGCACTTCACATGCTTGCGCCCAGGCAACACCCCAAGCTGACGCATCGCGTACAACAGGCGGCGCTGCGACGGTTTCAGCCCATCCCGGGCATCCGGCAACGCGCGGGAGATGATAACAGACATCGAATAATCGAGGAAACTCCTCGACATTTCATCCGCGACATTTATCGGCTCAACACGTTCGTTTTGGGTATACACAGGCAGCTGGTTATATTCGTGAAGTTGGGTAAAAATCTAATGTAGGCGAACAGACGGAGCCTTCAATGGGAAATCCGCCGCGTTCGGTCGTTACACGCCCCCGCCCCTTTGCCTCACCCGGCGTATCCCGCCACAAAGTTCTCGCGAAACCCACCAAAACGGCACTCGCGGATCGCCGTGCGAATGCGCCTCATGAGATTTATATAAAAGTGCAGATTGTGCAGCGTAACCAATCGCAGCCCGAGTATCTCTTCCGCCTTCAGCAGATGCCTGATATACGCCCGCGAGAAATGGCGGCATGCGGGGCACTCGCACCTCGCTTCAATCGGAGCGGGATCCGCGGCATAACACGCATTACGCAGGTTGACTGTTCCTCTCTCCGTAAACGCTGTTCCGTTGCGTGCAATCCGCGTTGGCAGCACGCAATCGAACATATCAATCCCGCGCGCGACAAGTTCCACAAGCTGCAAGGGTGTGCCCAGTCCCATGCAATACCGCGGTTTCTCCCGCGGTAACAACGGCACGGCCACGTCCGCCACCCGAAACATCTCTTCCTGCGGCTCCCCGACGCTTACCCCCCCGATCGCGTAGCCGTCGAAATCCAGATCCACCAGCTGCCGTGCGCTCATCTCTCGCAGATCGTCGAATCCGGAACCCTGCACGATCCCAAAAATCATGGCGCGCCGCTCGCGCCCATCTGCGCCACGGATGGCGGCTGCAGGGTTTGCCGCAACCCACTGTCGCGCGCGTTCCGCCCAGCGCGAGGTCAACTCCAAACTCTGCAATGCATATTCGCGTTCGCAGGGGTACGGAGGACATTCGTCCAGCACCATCGCGATATCTGATCCGAGCACCCGCTGGATTTCCATGACACGCTCAGGCGTCAATTCGCAGGGGCTCCCGTCGATATGATTTTGGAAGCGCACGCCGTGCTCAGTAATCTTCCTGAGCTTCGCCAGCGAAAAGACCTGGAACCCACCGCTGTCGGTAAGGATCGGACCCGGCCACGCCATAAACCGGTGCAGCCCGTCAAAGCCACGGAGAATTTCCAGACCTGGCCGCACAAACAAATGGTAGGTGTTTCCCAGAACGATGGCCGCCCCGAGCGCCATGAGTTCCTCAGGGCTCACCCCCTTCACCGTGCCCTGCGTACCCACCGGCATGAAGACCGGCGTGTCCACATCGCCATGCGGACAGTGCACAATTCCCAGTCGTGCGCCGCTGTGGTCGTCTTCTTTCAGCAAAGTGAAGCTCATCTTCCGGTCTCCCCCGTCAGCACGAGCTTCAGGTTGGGATCAATGTCGCTCTCCAATCCCGCCTTTCCGCAAGGAAACCCGCGTTCGGCATGCCGCTGCGCAGCATGCGCGATCATGACCGCATTGTCCGTCGTCAACCATGGTTCGGCTAAGCACAGCGCAAAGCCATGGCGCCGGCTTTCTTCGGACAGCCGCTCCCGCAGACGGCTGTTGCATGCCACCCCGCCGCTGGCGGCAAGCGTGCCACGCCGGGTGCGCTCAAGTGCATGCAGGCTTTTCCTCACAAGCACATCCACTACGGCTTCCTGAAAGGATGCGCACAAGTCTGGCACGTCGCCGGGATCGATCTTCGGCATCAGATAGCGCACCGCCGTTTTTAACCCGCTGAAGCTCATTCCTACCTCGTGCAACATGCTGCGTGGCAAATTGTAACGCTTAGGATCACCGCGCTTCGCAAGGCTGTCGATCTCCGGTCCGCCGGGATATGGCAGTCCCGCGAGTTTCGCCGCTTTGTCGAAGGCCTCACCGGCGGCGTCGTCACGCGTGCCCTCCAGCAATCGGTACTCTCCGAGCCCGGCGGCATCGACGAGAAGCGTATGCCCTCCGCTTGCCACAAGGCCAACGCAAGGGTCCACCGACCGCGATCCGAAAAATGGCGACAGAAGATGCGCTTCGATATGGTTCACGCCAACGAAGGGTTTGCGCAGTCCCACCGCAAGAGCTTTGGCAAATGTGAACCCGGTCAATAGCGAACTTGCGAGGCCGGGACCCCGCGTTGCTGCCACAAGGCCGATGTCTCCGGGGGCAATCCCGGCCTGCCGGATCGTTTCTTCAAACAAGATCGGCAACGCCGCGACATGATTGCGCGAGGCAATTTCCGGAACGACACCGCCGTATGGGCGATGCGCTGCCACCTGCGACGAGACGCGATTTGCCAGCAACTCATCGCCCCGCAACACGGCAAGGGCCGTTTCGTCACAGGACGTTTCCACCCCAAAAACAATGTCGTGCTCTTGAATCGACACACTCTCACTTAACCGATTGAGGTTCTGGAACAAGGCGTTCCCCGCAGGGATTCATCACTTCTGCAGAGATCACGGCGCTCCGAGTGCGACCGGCGCAACCCCGTCTTGCGCGAGTCTCTGAACTCCCTGCGACAGTTCGTTCGCCCAACCGCAGCTGCGCTTCGGCTCGTGACCCTAAAGAGCTTTTCCGCGGGCGTTGGTTCCGCAAACGAACACCTCAAGACCCAGTCGGCGCGCCAGCTCCGCCCTCGCATACAAACATTGATCCGCCCGCGATGCGTCGTCTGCATAAACCACGTTGATATGATTCGCCTTATGCCGCGCCATCATCTGGTCGCGGGAAACCCCGTAGGTCACCGCATGCATGATAGGCCATTGTGGAGTGGTTTCTTCAAGGCGGCGACGGGTTTCTTCCCGAGGCAATTCAATGGCTTTTCCCCGGCCGATATCCATTTTCAGTCTCCCGTCCTCGATAAAAATGCGGCTCCAAACGAGTTCGCCCGGTTTCGCGACGCCATGCAGGGTGCTGCCTCCGCGCGGAAAATACATGGCGGGTTGGCGATATCCATGGCTGCCTTTCCACCCGCCGACATGGTGTTCGACGGGAGCTGATCCGCTGATGAGAAATACCCAGACATAGTCTTCCGTGGTACCGGATCGATCCCAATCCCCCCAGCGAAGATCGTGCAGCGTGGTTTCCACAGGTTGTCCGAGAGCCTTGTGCACGCGGTTGGTCAACAACGCATCGAGACCGCAACATTCATCGACCTCATTGAAATGCGGGTAGGGTTCGCCCTCCCTGATGATCGCGCCCTGCGCGTTCCTGACCGGAGGCCTGTCACTGCTGTTCAACATGCCCTCGACAAGATCCGAAGCCGCACACAAATCTTTAAGCCCCTGCTGATACTGGATGCCGATCGCCTCGCAACCGAACGCATCGCCGATACGGCAGGCAGCAACGTACATTTTACACTGCTCAAGCACCTGCGCCTTCGTGAGTTCTGTCCTCGCATTCTGTCCGAAATGAAACTTAAACCCTTTCTTCTCGACAAAATGGAATACATCTTCCGCCTCACCCTTCGTCACCCGCTGCATCTCTGCATACAAAGCGCTTTGACTAAGACGCTCTTTATAAACACCGGTTTGAAACAACAGTTCATCGGGAATGGCGGCGTTGTACATGCCCATGCAGAACTCATCGAACACACCCAGAATCGCCTTGTTTCGGTCAAGATCCAAGGCAATACGCTCAGCCACCACGCGTGCGCGCGCAGGCACATTCCGGGGGTTGAACCGTCTCACATGGCTGGTCGCATGGCTGACTTCGCCGGTCTCCAACCACGTGCGCAGCTTCCGTTGGAACGCTTTATCACGCCCAAAATCCTCGCTCCATAACGTGGAAAAACGCACGCCCGCCTTGGTCAACGATCCGTTGAGATTAAGCATGCCGACAAGCCCCGGCCATGTCCCGCTCCAGTTGGCCACAGTCAGGAGCGGGCCTTCATGCGAAATCAAACCCGGCAGGATATGATGGGAATATTGCCAGACAGCTTCTGCCACAATCAACGGTGCGCGCCGGTCGACACCGGCGAAAACGTCCATGCCCTCTCTCTGGCTCGAAATAAAACCATGCCCCTCGTCGGGTTTGTATCCATGCGCCCGCTTCACTTTCCGCCCGAGGGAGTCAATCGTGCGGATGAGATCCGTTTCCATCCGTTCCTGTTCCGCCCAGCAATTTCGATTAGCCGAGAGACGCAGGTCTCCATTGGCCACAAGGAGGATGTTGCTCGCTTTGCTCATAAAAAAAATCCGTTTTAGGATAAACCCTTCTTATTGAATCAACTGCAGCCTGTCTGCAGATTCAATCTCTATTTGCGGACTGCCTTGATACAGGCTGACGCGCCCTTCGACCTCCACAGACTGCTCTTCCAATGCGTCCAATCCCTGATCGCTCAACCCGGCAGGTAGCGATCCGTTTTCTCTGCGGACAATCGCCACAAAACTTTCCCGTCCAGCACCATCGAAGTTGATGAACACAATTCTGCCACCCCCACCCCGGCCAACGCGCGACACACGCCCCCGAACAGTGGCGTGTTTACCCACCGCAGCCATCAACCGGTCCACGTCAGATGCCGCGATAACGCCGTCAGGCAGGGTTCCGACTTGGCTGCGCCGGGCTGCCCAACCCCCGCGGCCTTCCTTCCGGGCCTGCCGTTCCAACTGCACCAGCTCCTGTTCTACCTTCTCCGCTGCTCGCCCGTCCGGATGATCCGTCTGCGCCCTGCCTCCCTTGATCAATGCGTAGCCGTTCGCTACCAGCAACTCCGCAAGATCTCGCCCGTCTGCCGTTTGAATGAAAGCCCTGATGCTTGGATTGTCGCCGTCCGAATCGACACGCGCCCATTTCGTCAGCACGTCGAAGCCGTCTGCAAGACAGCGCCGTGTAAACGCTGCAGCTTCCCGAGCAAGACTCACGGCCTCCTGCTCCCTCATTGGCGGATCGCCAAAGTAACCCACCTGCTCATCGCGCCGTTCCGCGGCGTACGCAGCTTTTTCGACAGTATCCACAAAGTATAATCGAAAAATGAGGCGTTCGCCGTCCACGAACGTTTCTATACTGTCGCCATCGCTATGGCGACCCTCGACGAATCGGCAGTTGCGCACCGTCTCCCACCGTCCGTCCGTCCGGGACAGCATCGGAGTGTCATCTCGCTGGCTGATCACGAACACGATCCAAACGCCTCCCAGAAGCACGAGCAAACGCAATCCGTAGCGCAATCTGGAAAAACTGCGGCTCATAAACAAGAGCATGGCAATTCGTTTTGGAGTTGCAAATGCTTGTTCTCCAGACACACCCTCTCTTCGTCACATTCTCCACATTCCTGCGATGTCTTACTCCGAAGCCAGAACCCGATATAACGAACTCGACGTCGATACGGACGCCGCCCTCGCCACACTCTCCGCGACACCGATCTCCCTACATTGCTGGCAGGCGGATGACGTCGCCGGCTTTGAACACCGCGACGGCGGCGGCGGCGGCGGCATCATGGCCACCGGGAATTACCCCGGACGCGCCCGCACCCCCGATGAACTTCGCGCCGACATGGACCACGCCGGATCGCTGATCCCGGGACCCAAACGGCTGAATCTTCACGCGAGCTATGCCGATGCCCCCAACCTTCCGGACCGCGACAAGCTCGAGCCAGCGCATTTCCAGCCATGGATCGACTGGGCAAAAACCAAAGGCTGGGGCATCGATTTCAACCCCACGTGTTTCGGCCACCCCAAAGCCGCCGACGGTCTCACCCTGTCTCATCCTGACGCGGCGATCCGCAAGTTCTGGATCGATCACTGCATCGCCTGCCGCCGCATTGGGGCCGCCATCGGGGAACAGCTCGGCAATCCCGTTGTCACCAACATCTGGATCCCGGACGGGTCCAAGGATAACCTTTATGATCGCCTTTCGCCGCGCCGGCGGCTTGAAGACAGCCTCGACGAAATCCTTGCCGCGGATGTCTCAACTCGGTGGAACATCGACGCGGTCGAAAGCAAGCTCTTCGGTCTGGGCGTGGAAAGTTACACCGTGGGCAGCCACGAGTTTTATCTCGGTTACGCCACAAAAAAACAAATCTGTCTATGCCTCGACGCGGGCCATTTTCATCCCACCGAATCGCTTGCAGACAAGATCTCCAGTGTGCTGCAGTTCGTACCGAGAATCCTTACCCACGTCAGCCGCGGGGTGCGTTGGGACAGCGACCATGTGGTGCTTCTCGACGACCCGACCATCGCCATCTTTCAGGAGATCGTGCGGTGCGACGCGCTTTCCCGCACGCACATCGGCCTCGACTTCTTCGATGCCAGCATCAATCGCATCGTTGCTCTGGTGGTCGGGACACGCTCGGCACAGAAAGCGCTTCTCCTGGCGTTGCTCGAACCGGCCACGCGCCTCCGTGAGGTCGAAGCCAACGGCGATCTGTCAGGCCGACTCGCCCTGTTCGAAGCTGCTAAAACGCTGCCCTGGGGCGAAGTGTGGGCCGAACATTGCAGACGCCACAATGTTCCGCTGGAACCGGAATGGCTGGACTCTGTCCGGATTTACGAGCGGAATGTCCTCGCCAAGCGCAGTTGAGACATTGAAGCGGGCATAAAAAAACCCCGCGAAGAGCGGGGGCATCCGTCTCAATCCTGAGTTAGGGTCTCAAGGCACCCAGACCCGGGTACAGGTTCAGGCCACAAACACCTCGGCCACGGCATCCGCAACAAGTCGACCCCGGCGTGTCAGTACGTAGCGCGAGTCCTCGCGCTGCAACACGCCGTTCGCCACGAGCGGTTCGAGTTCCTCTCGGTAGCTCGTCGTGTCTTCGAACGTGACGCCCCGGTTGGTGCGGATTCCGAATGCCAAGCGCTCCATCTGCTTCAGCCGTTGGCTTAACGTTTCCCGGGAATCCACGGCGTCATTCTCGCTGGCCGTTCGACGGATATATTCCACAGTGTCCGGCACATTCCGCCAACGCTCTGCGCCGATAGTCGACCAGGCGCTCGGGCCCAAACCCAGATAATCTTCACCTTCCCAATACGCGAAATTGTGCACGCATTCAAAACCCCGACGTGCATAATTCGAGATCTCATACTGGGCATAACCCGCGTCCTCCAGCGTTTCCATCACCTGCTCAAACATTGCGGCTTCTTGCTCGTCCGACCGGGAATATCGGCCGGACTGAAACCGTCGCAGAAACTCTGTATCTTCCTCATATGTGAGGCAATAAGCCGAAATATGCTCAGGCTGCAGGGCGATCGTTCGCTGCAGGCTCTCCTCCAGGACTTTCGGGCCCTGCCCTGGCACAGCAAACATCAGATCGAGATTCACATTTCTGAATCCGGCTTCATGCAAAATGGAATAGCTCCGTTCCGCCTGCTCCGCACTGTGCACACGCCCCAGCGTCTTCAACACGTCCGGATCCCAGGACTGCACCCCCATGCTGATCCGGTTCACTCCGTGCTCTTTTAGCAAACGCGCTTTCTCCAATGAAACCGTCGCCGGATTCATCTCAAGCGTCCATTCCTTCAACGCTCTGAGATCCAACCTGGCTCTGAGCCCGGATAACAGAAACTCCAGTTGCGATAGAGATAAGGCGCTCGGCGTTCCACCCCCGAAAAAAATCGTCCCCGGGTTCACTGCTCCGTGTCGCGCCTGAAACCCATCCAGCTCCCTTAGGACCGCATCGAGAAATGCCTGCGTCTTGTTCCGGTCACTCGCCTCTTTGTAAAAGCTGCAATACGGACACACCTTCGGACAGAATGGGATATGAACGTAGAGATGGGAGACCATTATTCGTTAAAGCCGTCTCGCTCCGGCGCCGCCGACGTGAGCAGGCCCGGCAGCGGGGTCGCATTCATGAGATCGCCTTCAGAAACCTTTCCGATGCAATACGGAATTCCTCTTGCAACTCCGGAATTGCCGGACACCTCGCCCCAAAAATTCCGTGGCGCACTTCGTCGGCGGACAACTGCGAAGCACGATAAATGAACAACGCGTCCTGAAAATCTGCCGCGTCATTCCTCATCAATTTGCTCAGGAGTAAATCCATGTTTCCCAGGCGGAGAAGGCGCAGCCGTCGCCAAGTCCCTTCGATTTTCACTCTTCTCTGCCTCCAGTCAGGCGAAAGGATCACTTGGTCTTCGGTAAACAGATGGCTTATGAAAAGCCCTTCCAACTCGAATTTCGCGTTCACCTCCGTGATCGCGTTCCAGAAATTGGTCGCCAACAACTCCTCAGCCTGATTCATCCAAAGTACTACATCTATATCCTTGGACATAGCCACCTCC
>CAZZCL010000017.1:36440-42460 GCA_964652295.1 uncultured Chthoniobacterales bacterium | reverse complement strand
AACCAAGAATAACGCCTCCAAAGGGCGCTGTGTTACCATTACACCACAGGGCAATAAACTGAACCGCCGATGCACACGCTTCAGGACCGTGCGGCAGGCCGCCGCACGAGTTCACGTGCATACGACTCTGCAACGCCATGGTTGCCGAGCCGACCTCGTGGAGCACGCCCACCCTTTGACAGCGGTACCAATCTCCAATGTTGCAGAAATCGGAACGGTTTCAAGCGTCGAGAAGCCACGGAGTAGCAAGCCTGCTGGCCCCCATATGTCCTGTCGCCGCCACAAACACCGGTTCCGGCAGCACAAAAGCCCAGGCAATCTCCGCCTGTTCCTCGATTCTTCTAATGATGTTGCCGACCGCCGTGGCTTTCAGATCCAACCAAAAGGCAGATTGCTGAGTCGGTTTTGGCTAAAAAAACTCGGCATAATCAGCCAAAACGCATCTCGGCCTCAGCGTTCCGACTAAATTTGTCCTTGCAATCCTCATCTCAGTCCAGCGGCGCGCAGTTGGTTTCCACGGCGGAGAAGTTGGCGGGGTGTTCAGCGCGTCGACGAGGGCGGATAGCCGAATAATTTCGCGCTCTTCGGTGGATGTCGACGCGGGAGCGTATGCGATCGAAGCGAATCCGCGGCCTCGGCTTAGTCGCCCTGTGCAGTTGGGTGCGCAATGCACCCCTGACGCTCGGGCTACCCGCTCTGCAAGGCATAGACACTGTTGCGCAGAGGCGGGGGCGGTGGTAGCTCAAAGTGGCATGTCACAATCTGTCGCAAGTTCCACTGCGCAAAGCTCAGCCGGCGCACCACTGCCAAAGCGCGTTAACCTGCGTACGCCAGATGTCATGGCGGCTGTTCAGCAACGGGTTGAGTCGCATTATCGCAGTGTGATTGTAGAACGTATCCGTGCTTCCCGCGGCACGCTGACCATCGGAGATACCACGGTGCGGCTGGCGAAGCAGTTCGGCTTCTGCTACGGCGTGGAACGCGCAATCGATCTCGCCTACGCGGCGCGCAAGGTCTTCGAGGAGCGACGCCTGTTCATTCTCGGAGAAATCATACACAATCCCGAGGTTAACCATCAAATTGCGGCCATGGGCATCCGCAACCTGCTTGCGCCTGAACAGGCTGGGATTCTCGAAGAGTTAACAGCGGAAGACGTGGTGATTGTGCCGGCGTTTGGGGCAGAGATCGCCGTTATGGAGAAAATTAAGGCGCGTGGTGCGCAGATTGTCGACACCACCTGCGGCGATGTGATGAGTGTCTGGAAACGTGTGCGCCAGAACGCGGCGGAGCAGGTGACCAGTGTTATTCACGGCAAAGCGGATCATGAAGAGACGAAAGCAACAAGTTCACGCGCCGTTGGCAAGGCGGGCGGGCACTATATCATCGTGCTAACATTGGCCGACACCGATGCCGTGTGCGATTACATTGTGTATGGCGGAGACAAAACGGAATTTCTGAGGCGTTTTGCAGGCGCGCATTCGGAGGGATTCGATCCGGATACACATCTCACGCGTGTGGGGGTGGCGAATCAAACGACCATGTTGCGCGGCGAGACCGAGGAGGTGCAGCGCCGCATCCGTGCCGCGATTATCCAGCGCGACGGAGCGGAGGAAGGCGCGCGGAACTTCCGATTTTTCGACACGATTTGCGGCGCCACACAGGAGCGCCAGGATGCGCTGTTTGAAATGCTGAACGAGCCGATGGATCTTCTGTTGGTTGTGGGCGGTTATAATAGTTCAAACACAACCCACCTGGCCGAGATTGGTGGAGAAAAATTGCCGACGTACTTCATTCGCAATGCGGAACGCATGCTTTCGGCGGAGCGCATTCGGCATTTCGACATCCACACGAAATGCGAGCGGGAGGACGAAGCCTGGTTACCGACCGGGCGGCTGGTGGCGGGTGTAACGGCGGGCGCTTCGTGTCCGAACAATCTGATTGAAGAGACCGTTGTGCGCCTGTTTGAGCTGCGCGGTGTGCCGCGGGAGCGATTGTTGACTGCATGATGCGCGGTCGCAGCTGCCGCGACGCATCCGCATTCACTCCGGTTTTGTGGATCTATGTCCGGTTTATTCGGAGTCGCTCGTAAAGCGTTTGGCCCGCCATTTGGGTTCGGACATTAATCCCGTCGATGTGTATTCGAACAGTTTGCTCATGGGAAAAAGCAGCAACCCCGGGGCGCCGCGCATGTTCACCCGCACATTGAAATCCATTTTATCCCGGGGAAAATCGAGCCAGCCACCGCCGATCATCGTAAAACCAACGCCGCGAACCTCGAAATCGTCGGTGTAAACGATGCCGTCGCGCGTTTGAAACGTTGCGGTCGCGAGCGTGGCGCGGCTGAACCCGACACCCGGAATGATTTCACTGAGGATGCCCGACAGCGGTCCGAAATACGGAATCGCAAAGATGTCGCCGTCACGAATCTCTACGGCGCCCTGCCCATCAAGCGAGGACATGTCGTCGTAACGACCCGAGAACGCGTATCGGCCCTGCAGCAGACCCTGCGAGTCGCGATAATCGAAATAGAGAGTGGCCATCGGCTCGAAGTTCACGTTCTCGAACTGCACATTGCAGGCGAACGATTTGTCCTTCGGCCGAAGAGAAACCGTGGTGTCGCCTGTCACCCGCCCACCGTAGACCTGCGCGCGCAGGTCGCCCACTTTCAGGTCCAACCCATCGAAATGCAGGCGCGCAGTGACGCGCTCGACCGGCAGCCATCGTTGGAGCAGCCAGTATTCGAGTCCAGCCGGTGCGTTGAGCATTACGACCAGATCGTTGTCTGTCCTTCCATCGAACTGGACGCGTCCATCGCAATTCAATGCCGGTGGCTGACGAAACCGGTAGGCTTCCAATACGGTACGCAGATTCGGATCGATCCAAAGACAGGTTTCGTACGGGTCGAGGGTGGAGACCACATCCTGCAGACGGATCTCCTTCCCAGGAAAATCGTATGTCATCGTGCCGGCTGCAAATCCTTCGGGACGTTCAACCCAGAAGTTTTCGTATGTAAACGCACCATCCTGAAAGCTCAGATCTGCGGATCCGCGCAGCACTTCCACGCCGCGAAATGCCACGCGGCCTGCGCGGAAGCGTCCGCTTCCCCGGAGGTTTGCGATGGTAGGTTTCGATCCTGCAAGTTCAACCTCGATAAGTGGAGGATCGATAAAATCCCATTCCTCAAGCGCCTTGCGGGCGCGTCCGGTTGTAAAGGCACGCAGGATATTGGGGTTGATGGAGCTGGATAGGGCGGCGCGGAATGTTTCGCGTGTGAGCAGCATCTGCCCCGTGAGCCGACCGGAGGTATGCTCCAGGTGGAGGTTGCGGATCAGCGTCCGGCCACCATCCCAGGAAAAGTCGGCGCGTAATGCGTGCAACGTTTCGCCGGCAACATCGACTTGCGGCGCTTCGAAACGGCCAATCACGGACAACGTGCGCTCAGGACCGAGCGTGGCGCTAACGGAAGCGTCGATCCGGGGCGCTTTGTCGAAAGTGAGCAGGTCGAAAACTTCCGTTGGCATCTTCACCGTGGGGATTGCGTGAAGCGCATAGCGAGCCAATCCCGGCAAATCCATGTCACTGATTAGACGCGCTTCGATCTGGTTACGCTCCGGAAGCCAGCGCCCCGAAGCGGCCAGCTGACCTTTCGCGTCGCGCAAACGGAATTCACGCAGCTCCAGCGACCCGCTCTGCAGCACGGCATCCGCGGTCAGTTCGCGGAACGAGTAGCCGCCAAAATGCCCCTCGCCTGTCCGCAGTGTGGCCCTGACATTTGCAGCGGCGGGATTTGCTCCGTCTGCATGAAAATCGATTTCGAGCCGGGCCGGACGCGCAAACTGAATTTGCCCAAGCAGATCTTCAAGAGATGCTCCGGGATGATCAGCCCCCGGCTTGCGTGGCGTTGGGGAGGGAAGTGGTAACGCCCCGGGGTTCAATACAGTCCCGTGTGCGGCGACGATGAGAGGGCCCACACGCCATTCTGCGCGGGAAACGCGAAGTTGGCTTTCGGAGAGCTGAATGCGGGCATCGAGGTTTTCGAGGGTCGAGAAAGGGCCTTCGCGTTGTGGCAGACGCAGGCGGGCGTTTCGCACGGTAAGGTGGTCGATGGCTGTGCCGCCGCGCAGGGCCGCACCCCAATTCAGGGCGATTGCAACGCGGTCCACGGCCACGATTTCCCGCATGGTATCGCCGGGACGATTAAGCGTGGCGTTGTGTGCGACGACTGCGCCGGACGCATCGAAGCCGAGGCTTTCCATGGAGACCGAGTAGCCGCGCCGTGCGAACTCATCGATGACCAAACTCCGCAGCCAAGGCTCGGCCAGCCGACCATAGAGCACCGTGGAGATTGCCGCGAGGGCCGCAAGAAACCCAAGTCTGACGCCCCACTGGATGAGCGGGCGCCGGGGTTTAAAGCGGCAGGATAGTCGGGACGAGTTTTCCCCGTTCATTGCCACGACTGTTGGCCGGGGTGGCGTGCCGATCAATGCTGAGCTCGGTCAGGCTGTGTTGCGGGTACCGATTCGTACGCCGCGCTGGTACGGATAAGCTCTGGCGTTCGCTTCGCCAGGCTCACTTCATGAGCAGCACCGACCGGGACTGCTTGATGGCGCGCACGATGCGGCGGTGCAGATTTGCAGGCATGCCGGTGACGCGCCGCGGCAGAATCTTGCCATGTTCAGTGACGAATCGCCGCAGTAAATCGACGTTCTTATAGTCGACAGCGTCTGCGTTGATGTCCGTGCGACGCCGCGGCATGGTGCGATTGGCCCGACGGAAATTGGAGCGGCGTTTTGCGGTCTTTGGCTGCATGGAAAAAATTGGGTGATGGACCGAAATGGTGAATATGGGAGATCTTCAGTCCCGGATTTCGCGATGGAGGGTCCGGCGTTTCAGAAACGGGTTAAACTTTTTTTTCTCCAGCCGATTCGGGGTGCGCAGGCTTTTTTTGTTTCTGGTTGTGATATAGCGCGAAGGTGGCTTGCCTTCAGCGCGTGCCTCGGTGCATTCGAGGGTTATCAGTTCCTGTGGCATGATGAAACTTGGTAAGGTAAAAGCAGAGGTAAAAAGGTGGAACCTGTAAAAGGAAAGAGTCTTCCGGGTTGGCGCAGTGGTCTTTCGTTTTAAGCGAAAGACGGATGCGATGACGCGGTCGTTAACGGGCTATCGGCAATTAGCTATTTCCGAGCTATTCAAAACATTCGTAAATTAGCGCACTTAACGAGTGCTGTCCAGCGGTTGGTGAGCTGCGAGTGAGTTCGGTGTTGCCGAAAGCTATTCCGATTTTTCCTGCGGGGTTTCTTCTTCCTCCGATTCGGAGCCCTCTTCATCCGAGGCCGCGAACAGGGACGTCACAGGTTGGCGGACGCGCGTGGCGCGTTGCTGCCGTTCGATCTGGCTTTGGCATTGCACGGTGTAACGCGCGAACGGAATGGCCTCCAGCCGCTCTTTTGGGATGCGCTCACCGGACATTTCGCATACGCCGTATGTGCCATGGTCGATGCGTTTGAGCGCCTCATCGATTTCATAGAGGGCGTCCTGTTCCTGAGACAACAGGCTGAGAGCGAAGTCACGGTCGTAGGCGTCGCTTCCAGCGTCGGCCTGGTGCATGCCAAACGCATTGGCTTCGCTGCCTTCGGCGCGTTCGCGCAGGGCGTCGCGTGCAACGCCGTTCATTGAGTCGAGCATGCCATCGCGGAGTGCCAACAGACGTTTACGCTGTTTCTCCGTCCAGTTTGGCGTTGGCTTGCGGCCATTAACTTCGCGGGGTTTTGCAACGCTCTTGGCTTTGTGTTCAGATTTGGGCCTTGATTTCGGCGGGGCAATGGCACGATCTTTGCCGCGTGTTTCCTTCGTGCCCTGAGTGCTGGAAGTTTTCGGACGCGCCGTGGTGCGAGGTTCAGATTTCCGAGCGGGCTTAGCTTTGGCAGCGGGCTTAGCTTTGGCAGCGGGCTTAGCTTTGGCAGCAGGCTTAGCTTTGGCAGCGGGCTTAGCTTTGGCAGCGGGCTTAGCTTTGGCAGCGG
>CAZZCL010000017.1:7197-36340 GCA_964652295.1 uncultured Chthoniobacterales bacterium | reverse complement strand
CGGGCTTAGCTTTGGCAGCGGGCTTAGCTTTGGCAGCGGGCTTAGCTTTGGCAGCGGGCTTAGCTTTGGCAGCAGGCTTAGCTTTGGCAGCGGGCTTAGCTTTGGCAGCAGGCTTGGCTGGCCGGGTTTTCGCCGCTGGTTTCGCTCTGTTTTTGCGAGGTGGGACTGCGGCTGCCTTGCTGGTTTTCGCCTGGCGCGCGGTGGCTTTCACTGATTTCGCCTGAGCTTTCTGCGTGGCAGGAGCAGACTTGCTCAAGGAAGATTTCGCGGGTTTTGAAACTTTTGCTTTCGACGTCTTGGTTTTCGTTGCCATGGGTAAAATATCTGAGGATCTGGGAATGAATTGTGCCCAACCGAAAACTCGGTGTTGTGTTCGCAGTGATTGGGGGGGGTGAAATTTATTTCTCTTGGAAGGATATTGGCTTCGGCGAAATAAAAAAAGTTAGCGCATATACATGCTGCGAGCGGGGCGAGCAAGAAAAATCGAGTGTGGCCGCCCCTGTTTCCATGGCTGGACGAAGGACAGTCTGAGCAAGCAAAACTGCTCGACATTATGAGTGCAATCTTCGCAATGTGCGAGACTGTGAATGGTCAAGGATCGAAGGAGTCGTGGGGGACGCGTGCGGGAGTTATTCTGGCGGTAGCTGGCAGTGCCGTGGGGCTCGGCAATTTTCTGCGCTTCCCGGGGTTGGCCGCGCAGTACGGCGGCGGGGCATTTATGATTGCGTATTTTACGGCGCTTGTCCTGCTTGGCCTGCCGATCTGTTGGGCGGAATGGACCATGGGCCGAATGGGCGGCCGCAGCGGGTTTAATTCCTGCCCCGGCATTATGGGGGCGATCGGACGCCATCCGGTTTGGCGATACCTCGGCGTGATTGGCGTGGTCATTCCTGTCGTGATTTACATGTACTACGTGGCGATCGAGGCATGGTGCCTCGGCTATGCCGTGAGTTTCTGGCGGGGAGCCATGAAATTCTCGGACGTAGTTGAGAGCAACGAGTTCTGGGGGAAATACATCGGAATTGGGGCGGATGGTGCGGCGTTGGGGCTGGGACTGGATCAGCTTGGCGGATTTCTCGCGTTTGCGTTTGTGCTGAATTTTTTCCTGATTTATCGGGGGATTGCGAAGGGCATCGAATGGTTCTGCAATTACGCCATGCCGACACTAGTCGTGCTGGCGGTGGTGATTCTCGTGAGGGTGTTAACGCTTGGAACTCCGGATCCGTCGCAGCCGCATAATTCCGTGCTGAACGGCCTCGGCTTTATGTGGAATCCGTCAAAGCATGTCGTTGAGATGCGGGACGACGCGGGCCACTGGCCGCCGCTGGAAGCCGCAGAGGAAATTCCGTTGAGCGCCGTGCCGCTGGCCAAAGCTGATGCAGAAGCTTCGGGCGGCACGCAACGCGTGAGGGAGGTGACGCTCTGGGATCAGCTTCGAAAACCGCAGCTGTGGCTTGCCGCGGCAGGACAGATTTTCTTTTCGCTGTCGGTGGGCTTCGGCGTCATCATTACGTATTCCAGCTATCTGAAACGCAAAGATGATGTCGTCCTTAGCGGGTTGTCGGCATCGAGTGCCAACGAGTTTGCGGAGGTGGCGCTTGGCGGGTTGATCACCATCCCCGCCGCGGTGGCATTTCTTGGCGTGGCCGGCGTGGCCGGAATGGCGAGTACGTTCGGCCTGGGGTTTAATGTGCTGCCGCTGGTCTTTGCGCAGATGCCATTCGGCGGAGCGTTTTTCGGCGGGCTTTTCTTTTTTCTTCTGTTTTTGGCGGCGATAACCAGTTCGCTTTCCATGCTTCAACCTGGCATTGCGTTTGTAGAGGAAACGCTCGGAGTGGGGCGGCGTGTGTCTGTGGCGCTCCTTGGGTTTGTAACGGCAGTAGGTTGCGGGTTTGTGGTTTATTTCAGTAAAGATTTGAAGGCGCTGGATACGCTGGATTTCTGGGTGGGCAACGTCCTGATTTATCTGCTTGCCACGTTGCAGATCGTGTTGTTCGCATGGGTGCTCGGGGTGGACCGCGGGTTCGCCGCCGCCCATGAAGGGGCGAGCATCCGAATCCCCGGAGTCTTCAGGTTTATCATGAAGTGGGTGAGCCCGGCATTTTTGCTGGCGGTGTTCGGGTTTTGGCTGGTTATCGACGTGTTCGGGATGCGCTTCGGCGACAGCCAGCCGGCGCAGCCGAGCGCGTATATCACCGACCTGTTTGGGCGGAAACCCAACCAGGTGGCACTGTTGGCTGTTTCCCTAATCGGACTGGTCGGAGTTTTATTTCTCTTGTTCGCAGCCCTTGCGCGGTCGTATCGCAACGCACCCGGAGATGCTGGGGCAGCGCAGAATGAGGAGGACGCGCGATGACTCTGGGAGGTTGGATCACCATGGGGCTGTCGGTCGGTTCGGTAACAGCACTCTTTCTCTGGTGCATGTGGAAGGTGTTCACCACACCGGGCGAATCGGACCGCATGCACGGCTTCGAGTTTGAAACTCCTGACAGCGAAAAGGAGCGCCAGACTCGCGATTAACGCAAGGCGCGGTTGGGCTGAGCGGGCGGGTCGATGTGGAAGTCAGCCCAGACTGTCGAGGCACTCGTCCAGTGCCTGAAGCAGCCAGCCAATCGTTTCCGGCGTTTCATCGCCCATGTTGGAAATGCGAAACGTGCTGCCTTTGATCTTGCCGTAACCGCCGTCAATGATTGCCTGGTGGCGTTCCTTAAGCCGCTTGATGAGTGCGGGGACGTCGATGTTCCTGTTGTTTTTCACACAGGTCAGGGTGAGCGAGCGGCGGTTTTCCGGGGCAAAAAACCCGAAGCCGTGACGCAATACCCAGTCATGCACCATGCCATTGGTTTGGCGGTGTCGCGCGTAACGCGCCTCAAGGCCTTCGGCAAAGATGTCCTCCAGCTTGGATTTCAAGGCGTAAATGTGGGAGATAGACGGCGTGCTCGGTGTCATGTCTGACTCCTGATTCTTTTTAAATTCGATCAGGTCAAAATAGTAACCGCGATCCTGGGCCTTTGCGGCGCGCTCCATGGCGCGTTCGGAGGCGCTGAATAGAGCAAGACCCGGGGGGAGAGCCAGCGCCTTCTGGCTTCCGGTAAGAAGGAGATCGGCACCGAGTTCGTCCATCGGCACGGGAAGTGCCGAGAACGATGAGACGGTGTCCACGATGAGGATCACATCGGGATAACTGCGGACGACTGCCGCAAGTTCGGCAAGTGGGTTGAGCACGCCGGTGGACGTCTCGTTGTGAACCAACGTCACCGCATCGTAAGCGCCGCTGCGCAATTCGGCATCCAGCGCCCCGGGTTCGATTGATGTGCCCCATTCCACCTGAAGTTTGCCCGCCTCTTTGCCGCAACGCACGCTGACATCGTGCCATTTATCCGAGAACGCGCCACACATGCAGTTGAGCACCTTCTTCTGCACGAGATTGCGGACGGCGCCTTCCATGATCCCCCACGCCGAGGAGGTGGACAGATAGACGGGATTGCGCGTCATGAACAAAGTCTGCAGCCCGGGCTGCACGGCGCGATAGAGCTGCTTGAAGGCTTCCCCGCGGTGGCCAATCATCGGTCCACGAAATGCTTCGAGGGTTTTCTCGGATACTTCGACTGGCCCGGGGATATAGAGCTTGATTCGGTCGGTCATGGGAGAGCGAACATGCCGCGCCCGGATTGAAACGCAACTTTGGCTCGCCATCGGCCTGTCACATCGTGGGATTTCCCTCGACCCAGCCGCTTAAAAGCGTAATGCTCCGCAGGATGTTCTCGAGAAACGGATTCCGGCCGGGCCGTGATGCGCTGCTGATCGCAGCCGGTTATGCGGTTGTGGCGGCAGCCTATATTCTTGTTTCCGGGCGATGGGCTTTGAGCGCCGCCGGGTCGATCGAAGAGTTGCACTGGTTCGAGCAGTGGAAGGGGTTGGGTTTTGTGGCGGTCAGCGCCGGTGGCCTGTTTCTATTCGCAAAGATTGTGTTTCGATCCTACGCACGCGTGGTCCAGGCGGATACGCGTGCTCAGGCAGATTCAGCCTCGGAACGCCAGCGATTGGAGTCAGGCCTGTTGGCGGCGGGGATTTGTCATGACGCCAATAATGTGCTGACTGCACTACGGTTGGGGCTCGATTTTCTGAGCAAGGACATTCCGGCTGGTGGAAATGGGCGACCGATGCTCAGGGAGATTGAAGGCCAGGTGCAGCGTCTGGAATTGATGAATCAACGCCTGCTTGAAGCCAGTCGGGATACAATGAACGCCAAGCTGCAGCCACTCCATTTGGCGGAGGAAATACGCAACTTTCTGGAACACACGCGTCACGCCAGCGCGTATGACGGCGCCCAAGTCACAGTTGAGAATCTCGGAGGTCTCACGGTGCTCAGCGAGCCGCTGCTGCTCCACCAGATTCTGGAAAACCTCGTGCTGAATGCAGTCCAGAGCGAGGAGGGCAGATCGCGGCGTGTCCTGGTGCGCGGCGTGCGTGACGGGGCGAAAGTTACGCTCGAAGTGCACGATGACGGGCCCGGAATTCCTGAAGACCTCCAGAGGCATGTCTTTCAGCCGTTCTTCACGACAAAGGATACAGGCACCGGTCTTGGCCTCGTGTCGGTGCGCGCATGCGTGCGCGCTCACAATGGAAATGTGGATGTCGGGAAATCGCCGATTCTTGGGGGTGCCTGCATGAAGGTGCAGCTACCAGCCGCGCCGGAGGCAGAACAATCCGTGCCTGGTGCGGTGACCCGTTGAACGGGCCGCGAACAAAGCCAGGTCGCGCGAGGGCTCTTGAGCGCGGGGGAACGAGCCGGGGAAGGAAAACGACAGCGGGATTTTTACTTCGGAGCAACAACGTAGGCGCGCATAAAATGCGGGTTGTTGTGCGCCCACTCGAGAGCTTCGTCTTTGCTTTCAAAAAACACATCGACCACAGGCACATTCCGGCCCATGGCCCGGGCTGCCTTACGCGATTTCACGGCACTGCCGGTGTCGACCGCTTCGAGAAACTTGCCAGCTTCCGGAAGGAGAATCTTGGAACCGTAGGGAATCACCGATGGATCGACCGCGGCTGTCTGACGGCAACGCAACGGGCGGCCCGTCGAGCTTTTGCCCGATGCGGTCCAGGCATCTGTACCGGACCCATGCTGCCAGTAGACCGTGACGCGCACGTCCATCTCCCTGACTGGACCGCGCAATTCCTCGGGCGCAGGCACCAGAGCGTCTGTAGCGGTTGAGGCGGAGGTGCGGGCAACGCGGCGTCCGTTCAGGTGCACGGGCACGTCGGCCTTCCGCGTGCGCTCTGCACTTTGTTCCTCTTGCCGGGTGCGCCGTTCGCGCGCAGAAAAAATTCTCGAAAGCAGCGAAACCGATTTACGAGCATCCTTCTGTTCCGAGGATTTGCGTTCCAGCGAGCGGATTGCCTGCTGGCTTTCCTGCGCGTCGGAGCTTGGCTCTAACTGCGGTTCAGGAGTGCTGGTTTCGCGGGCAGTGCTATCGGCTTGGTTGGGAGCTGGCATCCGATCAATCGCAGCGCGCAGGCCGCGATTGGCAGCTCCGCGGAGCGGTTCCGATGCCAGCGATAGTACGACGCAAAAGGAGGCGAACAGAAAAAAGATTTTCATTCGGTGCTGGGAAACGCGGGAGAGACGGCAAGAAGCTGCCGGGAGCGGGTTACGTCCCGCTTGGGTTAGAAAACGAACTGAAGTGCGGTATTTTACCCGGTTTCTGAGGATGTCAAGGCCTCAGCGGCGCTGTTTTCCGAATCGTCGACTCCGGATTCAGGCAGGCCAGCATCATCCGGCGCACCTGAAGCACGCGAAATCGTGATCTCCCCAAATGGTGTGAGTTGTTCCGCTTGAAGCCGCTTGAGGCGGATGAGTTCGAGCAGTGCGAGGAAGGTTACGACGATCTCAGTACGCGAAGCGGCGTTGGAAAAGAGCGCCGCGAAGCCAATGGCACGGCCGCCGCTCGTTACAGCAAGGATATGCTCGATTTTTCCCGCGACAGTAAAGTTTTCCTCGTGAATTTCGCGGATTTCCCCTCGGGCTTCCAGGCGTCGGAGGACTTTGTTGAAGGCGCCGATCAAATCCACGAGGGAAGCTACAACCGGGGCGGTCTGTTCCAGACTCGCGCGCTCGGGCGGAATCCGATGGAAAAGATTCTCGCGCGTTGCCTCCATGAAATGGAGTTGACCTGCCGCGTCCTTGAACTTTTTGTATTCAATAAGCTGGCGGATGAGTTCCCAGCGCGGATCGTCCTCTTCGGCTTCCTCTTCGGGCGGCTGTTGATCGGCGGGGAGTAGGTTGCGGCTCTTGATATACATGAGCGTGGCTGCCATCACCAGAAACTCGCCGGCAATTTCCAGATCCAGCTGCGCCATGGCATCCAGGTACTCAAGGTATTGGCTGGTGACGCGTTCGATGGCGATATCATAGACGTCTACCTCCTCCTTGCGCACGAGGTACAGCAGCAGATCCAGCGGGCCTTCGAATACTTCGAGCCGCACCTTGTATTGTGAATCCATGGGAGGAGATTGGGCGATCATGAATGCGAACGCCCGCACATGCGGGCGAGGCAAACCGGTGATTTAAGCCGCGCACTGCGCTCAGGTCAACCGGACGGGGCCGCGGTGCGTAACTCGCTATAGAAGGTTTACCGATGACAATCCCCGAAAAACTTGCAGTGATGGTTCTGCCAGGTGCCACGCTTTTTCCGCATTCCATCCTGCCCCTGTTCATTTTTGAGCCGCGTTACAGGGCCATGCTTGGCGATGCTCTGGCGAGCGAACGGATGTTCTGCATCGCCCAGCTGCGTCCTGGGGCGGACGAGTCCGGGGGAAACGATTCGTTTTATCGCACAGCAGGGGCGGGGCTGATCCGGGCATGCCGCGGCAATGAGGATGGCACGTCTCATCTGATCCTACAGGGCGCGGCACGCGTGCGCATTTCCGGGTTTGAAGAAGGCAAACCGTACCGGCTCGCGCGCGTGCAGGCGGTTGAAACGCGGATCATGAATCCCGCGGCAGTGTCTTTGCTGCGCAAGGAGCTGGATGAGCAATGCCACCGTTTGGTGGCCGCCAACCCATCGATCAAACACATCGCCCAGACGTTGGATGCGCTTGATGACGACGCAACGGCGACGGATATCGTGGCAGGAGCGTGCGTGGGCGACCCGGCTCTGCGCCAGGAGTTGCTTGGCGAAGAGGCGCTTGATCGTCGCCTTGAACTGCTTGTTTCGCATTTGGAAACCCTGAAACCTGACGACGCAACGTCCGAGCCCGATTGAGGTGACGTGGGGGCAAGGTGTTATTGCCAGAGCGCGCGGTCAAGTTCCCGGTATTGAATCGCCTCGGCAATGTGCGCACTGGCGATGGCGTCCTCGCCGGCAACATCGGCAATGGTTCTTGCCACTTTGAGAATGCGGTCATGCGCGCGCGCGCTGAGTTGCATGCGATCCATCGCCGCTCGAAGGAGCTGGGATGCCTCGGCGTCGATTCGGCAATGCACGCGGATTTCTCGTGCCGACATGCGGGCATTGCAGCGCGCCGCATTCTGAAGGCGCTTCTGTTGCGCCAGCCGGGCCGTGGCAACGCGCTCTCGGATGACCGACGACGACTCGCCCACCGCACCGTCGCGCAGCTCATCGAAATGCACTGCCGGCACCTCAATGTGGAGATCGATGCGGTCGAGCAATGGTCCGGATATCTTCTGCCGATAGCGCTGAATCTGCGGAGAACTGCACCGGCATGCCCGCTTCACATCGCCATAATACCCGCACGGACACGGGTTCATGGCCGCTACAAGCATGAAGCCGGAAGGAAAAGTCATCGTGCCTGAAGCCCGCGAGATGGTAACGCGCCCGTCTTCAAGTGGCTGGCGCATGACTTCAAGCGTCGAACGGCGGAATTCGGGTAATTCATCGAGAAACAGCACGCCGTTGTGTGCCAGGCTCACTTCGCCAGGGTGTATACTTGCAGATCCGCCCAGCAAGCCGACATCCGAAATCGTATGGTGCGGAGAGCGGAAAGGCCGCGCCGCAACGAAAGTATGCGAGCGGTCCAACAATCCCGCCACACTGTGAATCCTGGTTGTTTCCAGGGCTTCATCCAGCGAAAGCGGCGGCAGGATGGCCGGGATGCGCTTGGCAAGCATTGATTTGCCTGAACCCGGAGGGCCGATCATCAGCAGGTTGTGTCCTCCGGCTGCGGCGACCTCGATCGCGCGCTTGGCAGCCGCCTGGCCTTTTACATCTGCGAAATCCGTGTCGTGCGCGCCAGCGGCACCGAGCAGCGCGGCGGTGTCTTCCGCAGTCGCTGCAAGCGTGGTATTGCCCACAAGCACATCGTGCGTCTGACGCAATGTGCGCACCCCGAACACCCGCAGTCCGGCGACCACGGCAGCCTCGCGCGCATTGTCTTCCGGCACAAAAAGCGCAGCCTTTCCGCGGCGCCGCGTTTCCATGGCGATTGGCAGCACGCCGCGCACCGGGCGGATCCCGCCATCCAACGCCAGCTCCCCGACAAAAGCGCATCCCGCGAGGACGTCGGCTGAAAGGCGTGCCGCCGACCCTGCTGATTGTTTGCCCTCAGGATCTTCAGTGGCCGCAATCATGCCAAGTGCAATCGGCAGGTCGAAACTCGGCCCCTCCTTACGGATGTCGGCCGGGGCAAGATTGATTGTGGTTCGTCCGTACGGCTGCCGGAACCCGCTGTTGGCCAACGCCGTGGTCACACGATCCTGACTCTCCTTAACCGCCGTGTCTGGCAGGCCGACGATGACGATCTTAGACAGGCCGCGGCCGGCATTGACTTCAATTTCTACCTCCACCGCGTCCACACCAGAGACGGCGGCGGAAAACACCCGGGCAAGCATCTGCGATTTGATGACGGAAACGGGCGCGGCTGGCAAGCCTTGTGCGCGCGCGGCAACACTGCCAAGGCTGTGGTGTCTGCGGACTTAGGCGGCGGCAGCTATTCGCAGGCGTTCCACATATTTGGCGAGGATATCAAACTCCAGATTCACCATGTCATCCGCACGGAGTGCATCGAGATTGGTCTGCTGCCGTGTGTGCGGAATGAGCCAGCAAACGAATCCGCGGTCGTGACATTCCGCCACGGTCAAACTCACGCCGTTTACCGCGACGGACCCCTTATACGCGAGATAATGGGCGAACTCATGGGGAACCCCGGCTTCAAGGCGCAGATCACCGCCTTTCTCCTCGACGGCCACGACACAACCCGTGCAATCGACGTGCCCCTGCACGAAATGCCCACCCATGGGATCTCCGGCCGCCAGGGCAGGCTCAAGATTCACGCGGCTATCGGGGCGGACGCGTCCGAGGTTGGTTCGGTCCAGGGTTTCCTGCAGGAGATCGAACGTGAGACTGTCGTCCCGACGCACGGCAACCGTGAGACAACAGCCGTTGACGGCGACGCTGTCTCCAACCCGGACCCGCCGCGGAAGGTTTGCAGCGGCTACGGTCAATTGGGTTGCGGTTTCGGACGCGCGCAGCCATTGCACGCGGCCGATCTCCTGGACGATGCCGGTGAACATGATTTCAGGGTTGGGAGCCGTCGCGCGGAGCTGGGAGAAGATTCTCCAACTCGTCCGGACCGGAGTGAGGCGCCTTTGGGACGCGCATCCGATACGCGGCACGCGCCAACAGATGCGAAGCCACGGGCGTTGTCAAAAATAAGAAGAGCACGATCAGGCCCGCCTTCAGCCACGCAGCGCCCGAGGGGTATTGTACGGCGACCGCCACAGCCAGCAGGCCCACGCCAAAGCACGTAGCCTTGGACGCAGCGTGCATGCGCGTGAACAAATCCGGCAGACGCACCACACCGAGTCCGGCGACGAATGTGAAAAATGCGCCGGCGATGGCAAGCGCGGTGGCAGTAGTTTCAGCGAGGGTCATCGAGATTGCGTTCGAGATGGCGGGCAAACATTACGGTACCGCAGAAAAGGAGAATTGAGAACACAAGCAGCACATCGAGCAGCATGGGAAGCCCTGCAAACAGGGCGGCGCTGGCCAGTACGGCCCCGACAATCATGCCGACGAGATCCAGCGCAGCGACGCGATCCGGAAGGGATGGCCCTCGGAATACGCGGATTGCGGCCAGCAGAAGGCTGGCAGCAAGGAGTCCGAACACAAGGTAGGCAGCAGGAGAGTCCATGGAATAGGGAGACGGGGAGGCCCCAGTAAAGAGGGAGGAATATGGGTCTCAGCGGAACATGCGCAGGACGCGCGGTTCAAAGTCTTCGATCACCTGTCGACGCAACGCCTCGGGATCGTCGAGAAACATGGCATGAATGTAAAGCGATTCCCTGTCGGGGGCCACGTCAATCGTCAGCGTGCCCGGCGTCATGGTAATGAGGTTGGCAAGAGCCATGAGTTCAAGATCGGTCCGGGCCTTGGTTGGCACCACGATAAATCCGGGTCGCGAACGGTGGCGCGGCGTGAGCACGTCATGTGCGACACGGAAGTTCGCAAGGGCCAACTCTTTGAGATAGTAGATCGAGAAGGCGAAAATATGCCAGATGCGGACAAGCAGCTTCATGGGACGGGGTGCACTGCGGCGTGGGCTGGGGGGTTCACGAAGGCAGCCGCTGCGGCATCGCCGAGCACAGCCGAAATGTAGCGTTCCGGCTCGGCGAGTGTCTCTGCTGCATCGGCTGCCGCGACAAGCAACGTCTGAGGAGCAAAACTGAAGACGAGTGTGGCCAGTGCCATCGCCGCAATAGGTGCCAGCATTGCAGCCGGAATCGGCCTGAGCAAGCCGGAATCGTTCGGATCTGGCTTCCAGAATCCTTCGCCCCAGATTTTGGTCATGGAAAACAATGTCAGCAAACCCACCATCAGAGCAGCGCCCACGGCGATCCCTTCCCCAAGGCGGAGTCCTTCGGCTGCCACCGTGAACTTCGCAAAGAATCCGGATAAGGGCGGGATCCCTCCAAGCGACATTGCGGGAATCATGAAGAGCACGGCAAGCCACGGGGCATCCTTGTACAGGCCGCCGATGACTTTCAGATTACAGGTTCCCTTGGCATGCGCCACCGCTCCGCTGATCAGGAACAGGTTGGTCTTTACGATAATGTGGTGGATCACGTAAAACACACACGCTGCGAAAGCGGCTTTCGTGAACAGCGCAATGGCGAGCGTCATATATCCGATCTGGCTGATGATGTGCCACGACAGAATGCGGCGCATCTCAAATTGCGCAGCAGCCCCGAGCACACCCGCCACCATGGTCGCGATCGAAAGCCACAACAACGCAGCCTGAAGAAACGAAGCGTCCAATGGGAAAGCCAGAGTGAACACGCGTAGCAGCGCATAAACGCCGACCTTCGTTAATAACCCTGCGAACAGCGCGGAAACCGATGCTGCCGGCGTGTGATAGGATGCTGGCAGCCATGAAAAGAGGGGAAACAACCCCGCTTTGATGCTGAACGCGACAAATAAAAGTCCGGCTGTAGGCAGCACAAAATCCGCGCCTTCACCCCGCATTTTCACCGCCACATCCGCCATGTTTAACGAGCCCACCTTTCCGTACAACAGGCCGAGGGCGAGAAGGAACAGGCTCGAGGCAAGGAAATTCAGCACGAGATACTTCACACCACCCTGGATCTGGGCGCGCGTGCCTTCGAGGCACAACAACGCAAACGACGCCATCAACATGACCTCGAACCACACGAACAAATTGAAGAAGTCCCCTGTGAGAAACGCGCCGTTCACCCCCATGAGCAGGATGTGAATCAGCGGAAAAAATCCGTAGCGGCGGGTTTCAGGATGTGTGTCGGCAAGCGAAAAAATTGCAACCATCAGACCGACAAACGCGGTCACGCCCACCATCAGAGCTGCAAGCGGATCGGCCACCAGCGTGATGCCGAACGGCGCAGGCCAATTGCCGAGCTGGGTGGCCATCGGCGGGTTACCAAGCGTCGCGTCAAGGAGTAAAACTGCGGCCACAGCGAGCGCTCCCGCACCGACCAGAGCCACGAAGCGTTGCACGCGGTCGTGGCCAGAGAACGGGATGAGAATCGCGGCGGTGCACAAGGGGACAATCACCGGGAGAACAAGCAGCACCTTCATTCCGCGTCCTCCTTCGCCAGATCGTCAAGATCGTCCGTCCCAAGATTGCGATACGCGCGATAGATCAACGCCATAACGAAAGAAAGCAGGCCCAGGCCGATCACGATGGCAGTCAGGACAAGCGCCTGCGGCAGCGGATCGGCATGTGGCGTGGGTGGCATGCTCGCACCCTCGGCAATGAGCGGTCCCTGCCAGCGCGTTATCCCTGCTGCGGAAAACACAAGCAGGTTCACCGCGTTGCTGAAGAGGAGCAGCCCGAGCAACACCTTCACCATGCTGCGGCGGAGCAGAAGATAAAAACTGACCGCAAACATCACGCCCAGCAGTAAGGAGATCATCAATGCCATCAGTCTGCCTCCGTCATAAAAAAGAAGACCAGCACAGTGACGCCGATCACCGTCAGATAAACGCCAATATCAAAAAGCAAAGGTGTCCCGAGCTTGACCTCGCCGACAAACGGCAGCGGGATGCCCGCTCCCCACAATCCTTCAAGGAACTGGCCGCCCAGGAAGAGAGCAGGCAGCCCCGATCCGGCTGCCACCACCAGCCCGAGGGCAATCAATGCCGCCGGATCGAACGGCGGTCGGCTTAGCGGGTCGCCCGAATCCCGACCAAGTTTCTGCAGGATGTAAGCCGATGCGGCAAGCAAACCTCCAATGAATCCGCCGCCCGGATCGTTGTGCCCGCGGAGCAGCGTGTACACCGAAAACACCAGCAGAAACGGCAGCAACAACGCAACGCATTTGCGAAGCATCAGCGAATCAATCATCAGAAGCCTCCCGACGTTTGCGGGTGGTATCGCGTCCGCGCCGACCGATTAATGCGGCCACTCCGAGCGCGGCCGCAGCCAGCACGGTAATCTCGCCCAGCGTGTCCAGCGCACGGAAATCCACGAGGATCACGTTCACAACATTTCGCCCTTTTGCGACCAGACTGTTCTCCGTGAAAAACGATGAAATCGAGGAATGCGTCTGCACTGTGAGCGCTTTGAACACCAGCACCGAAACCACTGCCCCCGCTGAGATCGCCAGGAAAGCGTCTGCCACCCGCGCGCGTTTCGACGACAGCCCGCCGAACCGCGGCAAGCGATAAACCATCAGGATAAACAAAACGAGCAGCAGCGTCTCGGCGAGGAATTGCGTGAGCGCGAGGTCGGGCCCGCCCATGAGCCCGAAAATGCCTGCGATCCCGAACCCGACAACGCTGAGGCAGGCGACCGCTGCAAGACGGGATGTGACAAACACCGTGACGATCGCCGCAGCAATGATCGTCGCGATCAATGCTGCTTCTTCGATCCGCAGCGCAAGCTGCTGCTCAAGATCGAGCGGCGGCAAACCGGTGGCGATTAGTGTTCCCACGGTCAGCAGCGCCGTAAATCCGATCAGAGTTGCAACATAGAGCCTGAGGCGTCCGTGTTGTATCTTACGAGTCAGACTGTCTGCGAAGGGTGTCAACCCGGCGAGAAGCGCATCGTACGCGCCCGCAGGACCGAGTTGCGCGAAGCGCCGAAGACCATTCCCGATCCGTCGCGCCCAATGTCTCGCGAAATAGGCTGCGATACCAAGTGCCACCGTCAGCACGCTCAGCAGCAGGACGAGATTCAGCCCATGCCAAAGCTTGAGTTTTAGCACCGTTTCTTCCGCCCGCACAGCAGCGACCGCGCCGGTAATGATCGAACGGTCTATCCATCCCGGAAAAATCCCCAGCAACAAACTCGCTCCGGCCAGCACGGCCGGTCCCAGCCATAGCGCGAGCGGGCCTTCATGCACCTGCTTGTCCGGGTCGGGTTTCCCGCCTTGAAACGGGCGCACCCCCACAATCAATGCCACGGCCACCATCAGTGCGTTGCCAAGGAATCCGGCCGCTGTGACATACACGCCGATGACGGGCGCCTGCGTCTTTGCCTCGTAAACCAGTTCCTTGCCAATGAACCCCAGCAAGGGCGGGAGGCCCGTCATGGAAAACGCGGCCACCCCTGCCGCGACAGCAGTCACCGGCATCGCGCGGATCAATCCGCCTAGCTGGCGCACATCCCGGGTGCCCGCTTCGTGGTCGATTGTGCCCGCCACCATGAACAGCGCGCCTTTGTACAAGGCATGCACCAGAAAAAACACCATCGCCGCTTTGACCGACAACACGGTGTCCAGGCCGAGCAACAGCACCATCGTGCCGAGGGCGCTAACCGTGGAATAGGCAAGCAAACGTTTGAGATCGGTCTGCGGCCATGCAAGCACGGCCCCAGCCAGCATTGTGACTGTTCCGAAGGCCGTCAGGGTGTAGTGCCACGCGTCGGTGCCGCCAAGCGCCGGCGTGAGGCGGGCGAGCAGAAACACGCCTGCATTCACCATCGTGGCTGAGTGCAGAAACGCACTTACGGGCGTCGGTGCCGCCATGGCTCCGGGGAGCCAGAAATGAAAAGGCCACTGCGCCGATTTTGTGAATGCGCCAAGGCAGACAAGGATAAATGCCGCCCCGTAGTATGGGCTGGCTTTGACTGCACCCGCTGCGTCGTTGATCTCCGCCAGTGAGAAGCTGCCGGCTGCAGCCCCCAGCAGAATAACCCCAGCCAGAAATGCGAGCCCTCCGAAACCGGTAACCAACAGCGCCTGCAGTGCCGATTTTCGCGAGTCGGCATCTTCATGTTTAAACCCGATGAGGAGATAAGAAGACAAACTGGTCAGCTCCCAAAAGACAAACAAGAGGATCAAATTGTCGGACGCCACAAGGCCCGCCATCGCGGCCGTGAACATGAGCAGGTAGATATAAAACCGCCCCAGCTGCGGATGACCCTTCAGATAGCCGCCCGCATAAACGAAGATCAACGCGGCAATGCCTGTCACGACCAGAAGAAACAACAGGCCGAGGCTGTCGATGCGGAACCCCAACTCAAGCCCGATCGGCTCTACCCACGGAGCCGTTTCCACCAGGGCGCCTTGTTCCGAAATGCGTGGGATTGCTGCCAGCAGCCAGCCAAAAGCCGCACCGGGCGCCAGCGCAAGCAGCCATCCCGTCTGCCGTCCAAACAGCCTGTGCAAAAGCGGCGCCGCGACTGCAAGCGCAAGCAATCCGAGAATTCCGCCCAGAATCCAGCCCATCAGAATATCGCCCAGGGAGAAAAGAAGAGAATTGCGATGACGATCAGCACCGGCAGGAGGTACGGGATCGAATAAAACAGGATATACCCGAAAAAGCTCGGGGTTTTCGCGTCAGCATGATGCGCGATGGCTTTTACCATGAGATTCGGGCCGTTGCCGATGTAGGTGAACGCTCCAAAAAACACCGCAGCCAATGAGATGGCCATGAGTTCGCGCGGAAATTCGTCCACAAGCCGCTGCACATCGGCCACCGAATCGATGCTGAGATGATGGAGCCCGAGATCCGCGGAGAACAAGGTGAGATAAGTCGGAGCATTATCTAAAAAGGCTGAGAGCAGGCCTGTGGTCCAGTAAAAATGCATCGGAGTGCTTAATCCGATTTCCTCCGCATGCACCTGCAGATAATCCAGAGCGGGCACCATGGTGGCGAAAATGCCGGCAAACAACCATGCCACCTCCTTAATGGGCGCGAAGTTGAAATGGTTGCTCTCATGAATCTGTCGGCCGGTGAAGACATAGGACGCTACAGCGGCGCCGACCAGGATCGCCTCCGACCCGAACGGCGGCAGGCTTTTATTGAACACCACGGCGGCAAGAATGACCGCAATCCAGAACAGATTTCCAAGACCTTCAAAACGCCACTTCTCGCTCGCGGTCATCACCTGAGTGATTTCGGGTGGCGGCTTTGCAATGTTGACCTTGTCCAGAACGAAAAAGATTCCCAGCAACAACCCGACGCAGAGAAGCCACGCAGGCCACAGGGCGGTGAACACCCAGAAAAATGGGACGCCGCGCAGGTACCCGAGGAAGAGCGGCGGATCGCCGATCGGGGTGAGGCACCCCCCAACGTTGCTCACAATAAAAATGAAAAACACCGTGTGGAATGCCGTGATGCGGTATTTGTTCATTCGGATCCATGGGCGGATAAGAAGCATCGACGCGCCCGTTGTGCCGATCACGTTCGCGATGACGGCCCCGCAAAAGAGAAATACCACATTCACCCAGGGGCGCGCTTCGCCCTTGACCGTGATGTGGATGCCGCCCGTGACGACGAACAACGAGCCGATCAGACAGATGAAACTGACATACTCATGACCCACGTGCAGCAGGCGCTCCCCGGCGTTGAGCACAAAAATGTACAGCGCGACCACGAGCGCACCCACTGCAAGGGCAACTGCCGGGTAATTGTGATGCCACCATTTCGGGGCCAGCAGGGGCATGACCGCAATGGAAAGCAGCAGGATTGCGAAAGGCGCCATCATCCACGGCGCAGGGTCGATGATCGCATGCAAGGGTTGAGTGGCGCCTGTGGTGGGGCCGGCCGCAGCAAGAATTGTCGGACTGGAGATGGGATCCATGCGTGAATGGCGCGCCCCGCTTGAATCCGGCTGCGCGCGATGGAGCGCAGGGTGATGAAGCCTGCCGGGGATTGCAAGCGCTTTGAGTCTGATGCGTCAATGTCTTGCGCGGGCTTGTCCCGCACTGTCCCCGGAGTTACACTGCGCGCGCCGATGAGCCAGCCCGTTGCCATGCCGGATATTCCAAAGGCTTACGAACCCGCCGAGGTTGAAGCGCGGCGGTATGCTCGCTGGCTGCAGGATGAATGTTTCACGGCCGATGCAACGTCCCCCAAGCCGGCATTCTCCATCGTCATCCCGCCGCCAAACGTCACCGGTGTGCTGCACCTCGGGCATGTGCTCAACAATACCATGCAGGACATCCTTTGCCGCCGGGCTCGCATGACCGGCCACGAGGTCCTTTGGCTTCCCGGTACGGATCATGCCGGAATCGCCACGCAGACCATGGTGGAAAAGCACCTGCGTAAGACACAGAAAATCGCTCGGCGCGAGCTCGGACGCGAAAAATTCATCGAGGCCGTCTGGGATTGGAAAGAAAAACACAGCGGCATCATCAGAACGCAGCTCCAACGCCTCGGATGTTCCTGCGACTGGAGCCGCGAACGATTCACGATGGACGACGCGTACTCCCGTGAGGTCCAACAGATCTTCGTGCAGCTCTACGAGGAAGGCTCGATTTATCGCGCGCGGCGCATGGTCAACTGGTGTCCGGTGTCGCTCACCGCGTTGAGCGACGAAGAAGTCATTCCGAAAGCGCAGAAAAGCTTCCTGTACCATTTCAAAGTCGAGGTGGTTGAAGAGCCCGGAACATTTCTCGAGATTGCCACCACCCGCCCCGAAACGATCATGGGCGACACCGCCATCGCGGTGAACCCTGACGATCCGCGCTACAAAGCGTTTATCGGAAAGCGCGCCCGTCGTCCGTTGCCCCGCGAGAACCCCCGCGAGTTGCCCATCATTGCGGACGAACACGTGGACTTCGAATTCGGAACTGGCGTACTCAAAGTCACTCCTGCTCATGACCCAGCCGACTTTGCCATCGGGCAGCGGCACAAGCTCGATTTTCTCGATGTCATGCATCCCGACGGCACCATGAACGCTCTCGCCGGAGCCGATTTCACAGGGCTGGACAGATTCGATGCGCGGAAACTCGCCGTTCAACAGCTCGAAGACATGGGCCTCCTCGTGGAGGCAAAACCCTACGAGAACACCGTCGGGTTCAGCGAACGCGCGGATGTGCCGATTGAACCCCGCCTCAGTGAGCAATGGTTTCTTCGATACCCCGCCGCGGCAGAGTCGCTCGAAGCCGCCCGGAACGGCGCCGTGGCCTTTCATCCGCAACGCTGGACGAAAGTTTACGAGCATTGGATGGAAAATCTGCAGGACTGGTGCATTTCAAGACAGCTCTGGTGGGGCCATCGCATTCCGGCTTGGTTTCACAAGGACGATCCATCCCGCATTCACGTCGGGCTCCAGCCGCCGAAAGGCCGCGGCGCGAAAAATTGGATCCAGGACGAAGATGTTCTCGATACCTGGTTCAGTTCATGGCTGTGGCCCTTCGCCACCATGGATGAACCTTCGCGGGCGAAGTTTTATCCCACCAGCGTTCTGAGCACAGGGTTCGATATCATTTTCTTCTGGGTCGCCCGTATGATCATGGCCGGTTACAAATTCACCGGTGCCCCCCCATTTACAGACGTCGTGATCCACAACCTCGTGCGCGATATTCAGGGGCGTAAGATGTCCAAAACCCTCGGCAATTCGCCGGATACCGATGGCTTAATCGACAAGTATGGGGCCGATGGCCTGCGTTTCGGACTGATGCGTCTGGCGCCTCAGGGGCAGGATATCCGCTTTGATGAAAAGCAGATCGAGGAAGGCCGGAATTTTGCCAATAAAATCTGGAACGCCGTCCGGTTTCGCGCCATGCAGGGCCTCAGCGCGGCACGCCCATCGCTGGAGGGTCAGACGTTGAGCCCTTTCTCCGTGGTCATCCTCCGGAAACTTGAAGCGCTGCTTGAGACGACGGAACGGGCGTACAACGGATTTCGCTTCCATGAAATCGCCCATGCCTTCTACGAGTTTTTCTGGAGCGACTACTGTGACTGGTTCGTTGAAGCTTCCAAGAGCGCCATTTACGGCAAAGATGCCGATGCAAAAGCCTCCACGCTCGCAGTCATGGACGTTGTCCTGCACGCATTCCTGCGTTTGGTCCATCCGTTCATGCCGCACCTGAGCGAGGAGCTTTGGGAACGGCTGGGATTTGAAGGCGAAACCCTCCGCAGCAATACCAAGGCACTGACCTACGTAAAGATGCCGGTCTCCGGAGAGATGCACGCCGCGTTTTCAACTCACGACACCGCCGCACTCGAGGGTCTCGTCGAATCGCTCTATGATGCCGTTCGCGCAGCGCGAAATCTGCGTGCGGAATATCATATCGCATCCTCCGCCAAAGTCCGGTTCGTTCTGAAGCCGTCTGCAGAAGGAAGCGCCGCGGCCGGTGTGCTTGCCGTTTTCTCCCAGCTGACCAACGCGGAACCCGTTCAAATCGATCCCGATTTCGATCCGCCGCAGGGTGCTCCCAGCGTACTGACTGGTCTCGGAGCTTTCTATCTGTCTCTGGAAGGTCTGATCGATCCGGCTGCCGAACGTGCGCGGCTTGTGCGGGATATCGCAAAGACGGAATCCGAGCACGCTGCGACAGCGAAGAAACTGGACAATCCCGCGTTCGTTGAACGTGCGCCGACGGAAGTGGTTGATGAACACCGACGGCGTCTTGAGGAATTCGAGGGGCGTCTTGCAAAATTGCGCGAGATGTTGGCTGCGCTGCCTGAAAACGCAACCTGAACCTGGAACGCGTTTGAACCGCGTGCTGCCGACATCGGGAGCGATAGATTTGTTGCGGGAACCTGCTCCTAAGCCTTTTGCGTGCGGAAATTCAAACCCAGCATTTAGCCCTGGGCCACTGTGCGTTCGGCCGCGGTAACAGTGTTTGTCATGAGCATGGCAATGGTCATTGGCCCGACCCCTCCGGGTACCGGCGTGATCGCGTGGCACTTGGAGACGACAGCATCGTAATCGACGTCGCCCACAAGGCGGGTGCCGGATGGCGTTGACGGATCCGGCACCCGATTGATCCCGACATCAATGACGACAGCGCCGTCGCCGATATGATCCGGCCCAAGGGCTTGCGGGCGTCCGATTGCCGCCACAACGATATCCGCGCGCCGGGTCACTTCAGCCAGATCCCCCGTGGCCGAATGGGCGACCGTAACGGTGGCATCGCCTCCCGGCCCCTTGCGCATGAGCAGCAGCGCGAGTGATTTGCCCACGATAAGGCTCCTCCCGACAACGACGACATGAGCGCCGCGAAGCGGAATGCCGGAGTGGGTCAACAGATGCTGGCAGCCAAGCGGCGTACACGGCACGAATCCATCATCTTCGCCCATGGCAAGCTTTGCCACGTTTACAGGATGAAATCCGTCCACGTCTTTATGGGGTGCGATCTCACGCACGATGGCGCGTTCGTCGATGTGCGGCGGTGGGGGAGATTGAACGAGGATGCCGTGGATCGCCGGGTCGCGGTTGAAGCGCTCGATCAGGGATAGAATGGCGGATTGGGAGGTTTCAGCGGGGAGTTCTTTTTTAACGGAGTGCAACCCGAGCTTTTCGCACATGCGCGCCTTGGAGCGGACATAAGTGAGGGATGCCGGATTGTCGCCCGCTACGATGACAGCAAGCCCCGGAATGACACCCTGCTCGCGCAGCCCGGCGATGCGCGCGCGCAAAGAAGAATAGACTTTTTCTGCTGCGTCCTTGCCATCGATGCGATCACCCATGATTTTTTGTGGCGTGAAACCGATGCGTTGGCAAGCGCGCCACGGCGGGTGGGGGGCAAACCGTCTGAAACATGGAAGGCAGCATGAGACCGCGCCCAGGGCGACGCGCCCGCGTTGAGCCCGGATCCGGGAGCCGCTGCACTGGATATGGCCGAGCCCAATTCAAGCTGTGACGTACGCGCTTTCCGGAAACGGCAGGCCCAGCGCGCGTTGCAAGCTGTCGGACAGCGCGCTCAATAATTCGGGATCGTCGATCACCCTGTCCTCGCTGAACCGCAGCGAAGTGATTCCGTTGCGACGTAGCAGCGCCGTGTTGATTCCCATGAACACACGGTACACTGCCAGCTGCCCCGATGTGCGGTCGCTGGATTGGCTCATGATGTAATCCATCAACCGTAAAAGGCTGATCGGACGATTTTGTGTGGTGGCATCCATAGTGGCGGGCTCCAGGGGCTGAAACGGTTCGGGTTCAAACGGGTGAGAATGCGTGTCCGAAGACGGGGCTTCCTCCGTTGCAGCGCCGGGATATGGCTGGGCGGCGGGGGCTGGCGGATCATCCTCAGGAATTTGCCGACGGAGCGCTGCGCCGAGTGGGACGGCTGCGGCGCTGCGCAGGTTGTCGTAGGCGGATTTGGATCGCAGGAATTCCGCGAGGGAAACCGGACGTTCTTCGATGAGTCCGCTCTCGATCAGTCGGTCGATGGCAGGCACGATCTCCGCTTCAGGCAACCTCAACGCCGCGGCAATTTCGGCGGGGTTTCGCTGGTCATCGATGTTAAAATAGACAAGCCATTCGATCGCGGGCAAAGCGAAGTGCGGATCGCCGGGGATTCCAGCGAGGCGGCGGTAGATCGCGGAAGGATTCATTGGCCGGGGATTGTTGCACGGGATTCAAGGCCGACGACGATGTACGAGGTGGCGTCGAGCCAGCGTACGGGAAGGACGTAACTGCTAGCCGGCATTTTGAGCGAGGGCATGTCTGCCGCTTCCAGGCTGCGCGGCACGGAGATGTGCCATGTGCTGCCGAATGCATGGCTGGCATTGCCGGAGAGGACGTTGGAAAGCTCTCGGCACATATCGAGGCGGGTGCGTTCGCTGATCTCGGGTTCGCCATGGAGCTGGAGCAACCGTTCAATAACGGCCCGCGGCGTGGTGACATAGAGGCAGCCGGAGAATTCGCCATGAATATTGACGAGACTGGCGTAGTCGAGGAAGAGGGCAGACTCGAACTGCATGAACGCCTCGGCCACGCTCGGAGCCTCCTGTTCCGGTGCAAGCTTGGAAAAATAGTCAAGTGTGATGTCCCGAAAGACTTTGAATTGAGAGGGGTCCATGTGTGAATGACGGAGATGGGCGCGTGGTGCCTCAGGCGCGGGCGCTGGCTGCATGATCGGTCTCGAGTGCCCAATCGAGGAGAAGATTCGTCAGCGAATCGGATATCGTCTGGGGGGCGCGACAGCGCTCGGTGATACGGGTTGTGACGTTAGGCCACGACAGGATTTCCATGACAGCCGACTTTCCTTCCCGCGTTCCGCACGTACCATGAACGAGCCGTCCGCTCTGGCAGTACAGAAATCCGGTGTTCGCACCGGAAGTCACGGTCAATGTGCAGGTTTTGTTGTCCTGCTGAATAACCTGAAGGATGCTAGGCAAAGTCATTCCCCGGAGGATGCTGTCGCGATGGGAACGCAGAATCCGGTCGATGCGCCGGAGCAATTCATCCATCGTGGGCGGTTTGGGCAGATACTGAGAGGCGCTAATGAGTCCTTGGCAATCTTTTAACGGGTGGGCGGATACCACAAGAATGTCTTCTGCGGCTGTCTGCATCAGCAATTGCTCGAGGAAAAGGAGACCTTTCTGGGTGCTGCCGCCGAAATCGATGTCCGTAATGGCAACGTCCATCAGCCCGTGTTGCAGCGCGTCCTGCGCTTCCAAAGGTCCGGCTGTCGAGAAAACCGAGCAGGATGGATTGTGGAGCCGGATGGAAGATTCCAGCATTTCCCGGAACAACGCGTCGGAATCCACGATGAGCACCCGGTAAAGATCTCCGCCCTCAGGCACGCGCGCTCTCCTTTGCGTGTTTTACCAGGTCCTGCAGGGCCTCGGTCAGCTCGGTATGGGTGAAAGGTTTGGTGAGAAACCCGCAGGCTCCGCGTTCGATGGCGGCCATGGCGGTCTCATGACTGTTGATGGCGGAGATGACAAGGATGGAAACGGCTTCGTCTACCTCGCGGATGCGGGAAATGCAATCGAGGCCGTCCAACCCCGGCATGGTGAGATCCATTGTGACCATTTCGGGTCGGTGCTCCTTGAACACTTCCAGGGCCGTCGTTCCATCGCCGGCATCGTGCACTGCGGTGATCTCCGGGATGGCGGCGGAACGCTGGACGGCATTGCGCACCACAAGCGAGTCGTCAACAATCAGGAGTCTCATGATTTTCCCTCGTGGCCTGCGGGCAGCAGGATTCGGAATGCGCAGAATTTTCCGGGTTCGTCGTGAGCGCTGATGCTGCCGCCGGCCTGCTCGATTGTCGCGCGCACCATATCGAGGCCTATGCCGCGCCCGGCATCCAGCCCGGTGCCGTCAGCAGTGGTGAGGCCCGCATTGAAGATCGCTTTCAGGACATCGTTGCGGTTGGTGCCTTCGGGCAATCCTGCGCGCCTGGCCACGTCGTCGGCGGCGATACCCCGTCCGTCATCCTGGAAAACGTATTCGATGAGGTGGCCACGATCGCGCGCGGCGAATTGCAGGGAAGCCATTTCAGGTTTCCCGGCGGCGACGCGTTCGTCAGGGGCCTCGACTCCGTGGACCACGCTGTTGCGGACAAGCTGCTGCAGCACGTCCCGCAGTACCGGCACGTGGGAAGGTTCAATCTCGTTTTCGGCGACGCGCGCATGGAACGCGACGCGTTTGCCTTCGCGGCCTGCGGTTTGCGTTGCCAATCGCCCGATTGCCTGCAGGAAGCCGTGGCCTGTTGCCGCCGCAGTCCTGGCGCGAGCCATCCGTTGGAGCATGGCTGCGCCTTCCTGGGCCTGGGAAAGGAATGTGCGCAGTTTGTCCACGGCATCTTCGATGTCGCGGGCGGAAAGAGGCGTTGCGCGGAGCGGAGTTTCGAAGGTGTGAATTTGCTCCTGAAACGCCTCCAAACCCAGCAACCCGGCTTCACCTTTCAGCGCATGCGCATCGCGGAACAACTGCACAGTCTGATCGCGCGCATCCGGGTCGCGGCGGGCAATGGCTTCCGCAGCGGATTGACCCTGTATGGCAAGTCGCTCCGTCCGATCGAGGAAGGAACCAGTTTGCTCTCTGTCCAGGCCCATCATCTGAACGACCGCACGCAGCCGGCGTTCGGCACTGTCTTCGCGGTGACGAATTTCCTCGTCCATCATCACCCTCCGGGTGCGATCCTCGACCATGGCGAGGATGAACGCGATGTCGGAGCCGGCGCGGACGCGCTCGAAGGAAAAAGCCAGATGTTTTTCCCGTGGCGTCGCGCCGTTTGCGCTTCCGAAAAGGACAGCCACCTGAGAGATCGGGTTGATGCCTTTGATAAGGCGGTCGATCAGCTTCTGGTTAAACAGGACACCGAAATAATCGTGGAACTTTGAAAGGGCACCGGGATCGAGCAATTCCCCGAGCACGGCGTCGATCTTGCGCCCGCCGAGAACTTCCTGCTCGAGAATCCGTGGAAGATGTTCCGAATACTCCGGACTGATGGTGCCGGATTGGTCGAACAGCATGAGGCCGATTGGAACAGCCTGAAGGATGCGGCCCATTTGCGTTGCGCGCAGCGAAGCCGTGCTGGAAAGCGCCAGAAACAGTGTCTGACAGTCGATCAGGCGCGCTTCTCTACTGCGCTCGTCCCGCACGATAAATGGTTCGTAGAGACGTTCCTCGGAACGTTGCAGACATTGAGTTACTGCATCTTCCACCGACAGGTCGGCATCGAGAACCAGCATCTCAAGGCGCGCATGCTGGACGAGCACTTCGATGGGACGCGGAAGGTACACTTCCATGCCGAAAGGACGCGACATGTGTCGAAGAAACTCCTGATGCGACAGGCACGCGCGCACCTCTTCGCCTTCGCACAGAATGACGCCTGGGAGGTTCGGGTTGTTGCGGAAGGTTTCTGCAACCACACGTCCTTCTGTGCGCAAATCCACAAGTTGAGTCGATCCGGGAAGATCGCCCACGCGGTAGACCACAATATTCTGGGATTTCAGGTCCATGCCCTCGCAGCTGTGGAGCGCGATTGCACGTGCGGACGATTCACGAAATTCCGCAAGGTAATCCGCACTCCGAGGGTCCTAATACCGCAATGACCAACCCGAAAACAACGGTGATATTGTAACGGTTTTGTAACAATACGATGGGGGTGTCCGGCACAAAAAATGCTCCCAACCACCTCCGTATCGATTCCAAATAACGTTTTGACTTCCCTCAGGAATGTTGCAGTGCCTTGAGCCGATTCAAGGCTGCGCCGCTGCCTAACACCTCCCGCGCCAACGCAATGCCCTCTTCCAAATTCGCAGCCAGTTCGGCTACAACAAAACCGCCCGCTGCATTCCACACGACCATCTCGCGGCGTTCGTCGCAGATCGTGCCGCTCAATACTCCAACCACGATCTCCCCATTCTCCGTTGCGCTGCCGCCGACAAGGGGTTGCAACGACTGGGCGCGTCCCACGGAAGGTGAAGGTTCCAACTCTTTGCGTTCAATCCGTCCGCGCTCAAATTCCGCGACCCAAGTCGGTCCGAGAATCGACATCTCGTCCATCCCGGCGTCATCCGCAGCGCCTGCCCAGCCGTTCACCACCCATGCGCGTCTGCGTCCAAGCAGACCGAGCACCTCAGCGTACGCAGGCAACAGCTCGCGCCGTGCGAGGCCCGCCAGCTGATAATCAGGGCGCGCCGGGTTCAGCAGCGGTCCGAGCGAATTGAACACCGTTACAATGCCTTCTTCAGCCAACTTGCGCCGCACGCCGGAGACGGCTTTGAAGGCGGGATGATAACGCTGGGCGAACAGAAACGCGATGCCGTGATCGATCAGGTTGGCAGCGGCTTTTTCGGGTCCGGGATCGAGTGGGACCCCCAAGGTCTCAAGCACATCGGCACCCCCCGAGCGTGACGACACCCCGCGGTTGCCGTGTTTTGCAACAACTACTCCCCCTGCCGCGAGAACGAACGCCACCGTGGTTGAGATATTGAACAAGCCCAGACGATCACCGCCCGTTCCGCAAACATCGATCAGCGGTCCGCCCAGCCTCGCGCGATCCAATGGAAGGGGAAGCGCGCGCTCAAGGAATCCGGTGGCGAATGCGGCCAATTCGGCCGGTGTGACACCCTTTGTGCTGAGGGCACGCAGCAGACGCGCTTTCATGGTGTCGTCGTACTCCGTTAGCGTCAGGTTGGTGACGGCGGCTCCGACCTGTTCGGGGGTAAGCTCGCGTCCGGCCTCAAGGTGCTCAATCAGATCGTTCATCGGGGGGGAGAGCGGAGATGGGGGGTGTCATACTACCAGGATGGCTTTGGTGCAACAGCGGCCGAAGAGGTGGGTTTCTCTTTGCACGCATCCGCTGAATCATTATGATGATGCACCATGGTCAATACTCCCGAAGTTGCATATGACTCTAAGGTGGAAGGCAACGTCGTGATTACCCAGCTCGACGCCGCAATCAATTGGATGCGGAAAAACTCGTTGTGGCCCATGCCCATGGGTCTGGCCTGTTGCGCCATTGAGCTAATGGCCACGGCGTCGTCTCGGTTCGATATCTCGCGGTTTGGCGCCGAGGTCATGCGCTTTTCTCCGCGGCAGGCGGATGTGATGATTGTCGCCGGGACCGTGACGTACAAGATGGCACTCGCCGTCAAGCGCATCTGGGATCAGATGCCAGAACCCAAATGGTGTATTGCCATGGGCGCATGTGCATCAAGTGGCGGGATGTACCGCAGTTACTCCGTTCTTCAGGGCATCGATCATTTGATCCCTGTGGACGTGTATGTATCCGGTTGTCCGCCTCGGCCGGAAGCGCTTCTGGAAGGGTTGATGCGCCTCCAGAACAAGATCATGGGCGAGCGCGCCATCGAAACGCAGAAGCCGGAACTTACCGAGGCATTCGCATGACCACCGCTGAAGCCGCGCAAGCCCTGCAGACCCGTTTTAATCTTGCCGGAGCCCCACGGGAGTTTCGCGGCGAACTCAGTGTGGTTGTCCCCGTCATCTCCATTGCAGATGTGTGCCGCTGCGCGAAGGAGGAATTCGGGTTCGATTATCTGTTGGATATCACCAGTATCGACCATTTTGAGACCCATCCAAGGTTCGAGCTGGTTTACGAACTCTATTCCATGGGAGAGGGTGTTCATTTGCGTCTGAATGTCCACGTCGAGGAAGACGTCGAGGTTCCCACGGTCAGCGCCATCTGGCGTACCGCCGACTGGCATGAGCGCGAAATTTTCGACATGATGGGGATCCGTTTCGACGCGCATCCCGATCTGCGGCGGATTCTGATGTGGGAGGGCTATCCGTTTTATCCGTTGCGCAAAGATTTCCCTCTGGAAGGCAAGCCCAGCGAGATGCCCGATGTGGCGTTTAGCGATGCGGCGCCACTGGAAGGCGGACCATTCGTGACCGCGCCGAGTTCCGCAGCCGTGCAGGAACGTGAGCCGCGCGCGCGCCCTGCGCCGTGACGCGGCATCTGGGTGTAAGCACCTCCCAACTCCGACGGAGAGCCGATGCGAATGTCCTTTGCTCAAGGCACCAGGCGCCGTTGGCCTGAGCGCGACGCTCAGTAGATCTCCACCGGGGAGCGTTTTCCGTCCTCCGGACTTCGCGCGGCAGCACGCTCTTCGCCAAGGGCAGCGACGCGTAACGCCCGGATCTCTTCATCGATCTCAGTATGCGCTGCAGCATTCCAACCGGCTGGCGGTTGCAACCGGCTGCGAAAAGCTTCCAACCGTTCCATTGCGCCATCGCGGTCGCGGGCCGTCAGACCATCGAGGATGCGGGCCGCCTGTTCCGCCATCTCAAGGCGATGGCAGATCATGAGGAGATCGTTCCCCGCATGCACCGCCCTGAGGATGGTGTCTTCAAACCCGAGTTCCTCGATCACCGCGCCCATATCAAGGTCATCGGTCATGATCAGACCTTTGAAGCCGAGTTCTCCGCGGAGCACACCGGTTACCACCCGGTGCGACAGCGAAGTGGGAATCCGTTCGGAATCCAACGCCGGATAGTGGGCATGACCGATCATCATGGAATCGGCCGCATCCGGGCCTGCTGAGAAATGGCGGAACACTTTAAATTCATGCTCCTCGAGTTCTCTCCGCTCCAAGGCAACGGAAGGCAGTTCATGATGGGGATCGACCTGCGCACGGCTGTAACCTGGGAAATGTTTTCCGCAGGAGAGAATGCCACCCTCACGCAAGCCGGTTTGGAACGCCGCAGCGAACGCAATCGTGCTGGGTGCGTCGTTTCCGTAGCATCGGTTGCGCAGCGAGTTATCGGCATCGGGATCGAAACAGATGTCGAGCACCGGACACAGATCGAGATTCAGTCCGAACAACCGCATGAGCTGGGCGGTCAGCCGTCCGTGCTGCAGCGCGAGGTCAGGACGGCCGGTCTGGAACAACTCCCACGCGCTCGGCGGTTCGTTGCCGATTTCGCGCAGGCGCGACACGCGTCCGCCTTCCTGATCGCTGGTGAGGATGGGTTGGTCCCTGGAAAGATCGCGGAGATCGTCGAGCAGTTTCCGAAATTGTTCCGGGCTGCGGATGTTGCGTGTGAAGAGGATAAAACCGGTCGGATTGCAGCGCCGCACGGCTTTGGCGAAGTCGCTTGTAAGTTCAGGTCCAGGCACACCGATCAGCAGCATGCCCGCTCCTGTACGCACTCCGCACCCGCCTGCAACACCGGATCTGAGATGGAAACCGTTCGGCGCACACGGGGCGCAGCCGACGCCGCGACCTGCGGGTGGGCTTAGCAATCTGCCGAGTCAGGATCGAGCAGCCGGTTGAGCTCGAAAATCAGTCGCTTCCGCAGAGGCTGCGCGCGCCCGGAAAAATCCCGTTGCGCCCATTCGTACTCCGCGCGCCCTTCTGTGGTCTCAATGAATACGGGGACGAAGCCAAGCTTCCGCACGTCGTAGGGGCTGGCGCGCATGTCGAGTTCCCGGATGTCCCAGGCAAGTTCAAAACAGTCGGCCAAAAGTTCCGACGACGTCCACGGCCCGAATTTGTAGCACCATTTATACAGATCCATGTTGGCATGTAGACACCCGCCCTGTTCGAATTGAATGCGGTTGCAGGCCGTTGGCCGCATGCGGTTCAGTGGGCGCGCCGCTGCCGTGAAGAAACGGAATGCATCGTAATGCGAGCATCGGATCGGCAGGGTCTCCACGACTTGAGCAATCTCGCCACGAGATAACCGCAGGGGAAGCAAGGCGTGACGGGGTTGCGGGATGCCATAGACCATCGCCCACTCGTGGAGACCGGCGCAGCCAAAAGCCGGTGGACGGTCCGCGCACGCGTCGAGCAGTGAACGCACCCAACACAGGCCTTCGCGCCGGTTCGCAGGCAGCGCTTCCGGGGCGGCCCAGACCCTGTCGCCTTCGCGCCGGAATCCGGGAAGGGAGGGGAATTGTCCCTCCGGATCCAGAAGCATGCACCCCGCGCCCGGAGTCCAGGACGTCAGGTGTGCCGGGCGAAAGGAGTAGTAAGAAAAAAGGAAATCGTAAATCGGATGTCCGCGCCCGCTCCGACGCCGGGCGAGATAATCGCCGGCG
>CAZZCL010000017.1:0-7187 GCA_964652295.1 uncultured Chthoniobacterales bacterium | reverse complement strand
TGCAATCCGGGCGCGATGCGCCGCCGCGCGCCTCTGCCATTCTTTGTAGTCGAGATCGGCGAAGTGCATTCGAGGCCAATCCAGCCGTTCCTCGGCACTTTTGCAAAAAAATCCTTCGTTGAGGACAGGGATAAGACAGCCGCACGGTGGACAGGAGACGCAGATTCAAACATGCTGGAGTAAACACGTCGCAAATGTCGCAAACGCCCTCGTCAACCTCCCAACGCGAACGGCTTGTCGCCGCAATCCACGCGCTCAATACCGAGTGCGTAGGAGCTGGATTGCTGCTCGAAATCTGTGTGTGGGACGGCATTGAAATGCTGCTTGCGTTCGACGCGACCACAGGCAGCCGCGATTTGGGAGGCGTGTTTCGGCCCGCAACCGAGCTTGCTGAGGCGGCGCGCAGTGTTGCCATGCGCAATAACCTGCCCGCAGACTGGCTTGAGCGAGGGGTCACGAAAACGCTTCTCGACCATGGAAGCGCATCCGGCGAGGCGGGTTTCGTGCCGTGGAAAGACCTCTCTCATGTGCGGCTTGTTCGTCCGACTCCGGAATATCTGTTGGCAATGAAATGTCTGGCAGCCCGGGCGCACGCAGCGCCGCGCGACCGCACCGATGCCGCACTGCTCGTGCAACGTCTCGGGTTGCGCACCAGCGACGCCGTTCTTGCGCTGGTTGGCCGCTACGCGCCACGAGATCGGTTGCACGTCCGCACGCGCGAGTTTGTGGCGGACATTCTCCGCGACGCTCATGGAGGACCTACCGCTATTATTTGAGAAGCCGGGCAGTCGACTGCCGCGGCGCGAGGCGGGCACCGATGCTGCGCCTGCAACCCTTGCGGAGTTCGCAGACGCCCTTACATTGAATCGTGATGGGAACCTGCTCAAAACGTTTCTGCGGGTGTTCCATGCTGATCCGGATCCGGGACGGCTCGCTCGCGAACCGCGATTGTTGCAGGCCGCATTTGGGGATGGTGGGGTCGCCGATGCCTGGCTGGCTGCGGTGGCCGATCATCTTTGCCGCGAGCAGCAGTGGCCGACGCCATCATGGACCGTTTCATCCGAGCGGATTGCGCAGCAACCCTGGTTTGAGTCGGACGTACCCGCGTTGCGCACAGCTTTGCTTCAGGAGTCGCCAACCGCTTTTCGCGAACGCAATCTCTTCACAGCCTCGAACGCGTGCTCCAGCACGCACCCGGCGGCTTTGCCGTGTTGAACCCTGCCAGCTCTCCTGAGAAGTTGCTCTCTCATAAACCGCAGACGAGAAATGCGGAGTGGATGAACCCAAAATCCTCGTTGTGCGCGGAGGTGCCATCGGCGATTTCGTCCTGACACTGCCTGCCATCCGGCTGTTAAAGGAAGGCTTCCCGCGCGCCCGCATTGAGCTGCTGGGTTATCGGCATATTAATGCGCTCGCCATCGGACGCGGATACGCCGCCGCGGGTCGTTCCATTGAATACGGTCCGCTGGCCGGTTTCTTCGCGCGCAACGGCGACCTCGACGATGCGTTGTGTGAGTACTTCGCCAGTTTCGCTCAGGTCATCAGTTATCTTTATGATCCCGATAATATATTCGCCGGAAATTTGAAACGGTGCGGTGTGAAATATCTGATTTCGGCTAATCCAATTGCGCAGGATGGCGATCACGCAGCAAGGCAACTGGCGCGTCCGCTTGAATCGCTTGCCTTGTATCTGGAAGATCATGCTGCTGAATTGCACCCCTCGGATGAAGATCACAGGGCAGCCCGCGCGGCGCTTGAAAGCGGCAGCGATGAAGTCTGGACGATGCTGCATCCGGGCAGCGGGAGTCGGAAGAAAACCTGGCCCGTGGACCGTTGGGCCGAAACCGTGGGTGCATTTCTTGACCGGACGCCCGGCTGTCGGCTTGCCATTGTTGGCGGGGAAGCTGACGGACCCCCTCTCGCGTTTCTTCAGGAGCGGTTCGCCGGAACTGGTCGCGTGCGTTTTTTGGAGGGATTAGATCTGCCGGTTCTCGCCGCGCTTGCAGCTCAGTGCGGACGTTTCCTCGGCCATGACAGTGGCGTGTCGCACATTGCCGCTGCCGCAGGCTCGCGTTGTCTGTTATTGTTCGGGCCGACCGATCCGGACGTTTGGGCTCCGGCAAATGCGGGTGTTGAGATCCTGCAGGCGCCGGGCGGTTGCCTCGAAGATCTGGATGCCGACCACGTGCTGGAGCGTGCCCGGGCATGGCTGGGTATTTAACCCTGTAACCCGGCCGGTTATGCAAAGAAATAGTATTTCCAGAGGATCGCGGAAGTCAGCCCGTGCGAAACTGCAAGACCCCAGATGTTGCGTGTGTACTCGAACAGTACCCCCCAAAGGACGCCGCCCACGGCGATCGCGGCGAGGAAGCCCATCCCTGGCCAGAAGGGCACAAGCAACAATAAAAAAGCGTGCACGCCGCCGAAGAGAACTCCGGCGGTGGCAATGGCGGCACGTCTTCCAGGGAAGCGTTTGAGCTCCTGCTGAACCAGTCCACGCCAGAACAATTCCTCGCCGAGTCCGACGGAAAAAATATAGTAGAGAAAATACCACGCGAGCTGTTGTGGCGTGCCGGTGAGCGTCGCTGTGTGCATCCCTGTGAAACCATGCCGGAACGAATCGGCCATGGCCTGTGGCAGAGGAAGAGAGATGGTATGGGGATCGATCCCGGCAATGCCAAGCGCCTTGAGAAGTTCTCCGCAGACAATTCCGAATCCAATGCCTGAAACAGCCCCGAGTGCTATGCCGGCAAGTGGTCTGCCCCCTGTCAATCCCAGTGCGCACACCGCCTGCAGCCGCACCGCAACGCACCAGATGATGACAGTGGGGAATGTAAACGACCACGAGCCTGTAAGTCCAAAGGGTGCCAGCGCAAGTGGAACCGCGCCCGCCCCGAATAGGGCGATAGCTTTCGCAGCGGCAGACAGGGCGGGAGCGTCGCTTTGGGCCGACATGATCCACGCGGCCGCGCCGGCGGCTTATCTTAACCCCAACGCGGTGAAGGTTTCTTCCACGTAACGGAAATGCGGCGCGAGGGAGCACAGGGCATCGATTTCCTCCGGGGTAAGGCGCGAACCGATCATGGGTTCTGCCTTGAGGGCATCCGCCAGTGGCTCTCCGGTCTCCCATGTTTTCATCGCAGCACGCTGGACGGCTTCATAGGCTTTTTTGCGTTCCATGCCAGTGTGCACCAGCTTCAAAAGTGCGGATTGGCTGGCGTACAAGCCTTTGGTCATGCCGAGATTTCGCTCCATGTTTTCTGGATGCACGACAAGCCTGTCCACAAGCCGCGTCAGCGTGTGCAGCATGTAATCGAGCAGCGTGCAGGTGTCGGGCAAAATAATGCGTTCTACGCTGGAATGGCTGATGTCGCGCTCATGCCATAGGGCGACGTTTTCAAGCGCGGCCATGGCGTTGCCGCGGATGACGCGCGCCAGACCGCACAGGCGTTCCCCGGTAATCGGGTTGCGTTTGTGCGGCATGGCCGAGCTGCCTTTTTGTCCTTCAGAAAAGTATTCCTCGGCTTCGAGCACTTCCGTGCGCTGGAGGTGGCGAAACTCGGTCGCCCAGCGGTCGATGCTGGAGGCGATGAGTGCCAGCGTTGTGTGAAATTCTGCGTGGCGGTCACGCTGGACAATCTGCGTGGCGAGCGTGGCCGGCTGTAGCTCGAGTCGTTCGCACACGCGACGTTCGATGCGGGGATCCAGATGGGCGTGTGTACCGACTGCGCCACTGAGTTTGCCAATGCGCACGCGGTGGCGCGTTTGTTCCAGCCGCTCAATAGCACGACCGAACTCGTCATACATGAGGGCGAGTTTCAGACCAAATGTGATCGGCTCCGCATGCACCCCGTGGCTGCGGCCGATCATGGGTGTGAACTTGTGTTCGATGGCGCGCGCTGAGATGGCGCTGCGCAGGTCCGAGAGGCCTTCGAGCAGCAGAGCGCACGAGGCGTTCATCTGCACGCCCAGCGTCGTGTCGAGAATATCTGACGACGTCAGCCCCAAATGCATCCAGCGCGCGGCTGGTCCCACGTACGACGCCACATTTTCGAGAAACGCGATGACGTCGTGGTTTGTCCGTTTTTCGATCTCTTGGATACCCGGAATGTCGAATTGCGCGTTCTCGCGAATGGCCACGGCATCCGCCTCGGGAATCAGACCCGATTCGGCCATGGCATCGCAGGCGTACACCTCGATCCGCAGCCAGGTCTCGAACTTCATTTGCTCCGACCACAAAGCCCGCATCGCAGGCCGCGAATAACGCTCAATCATGGGTGCACGATGCTCCGGTTCCAGACCCGACGCGATCCCCAGGCGGATGGAATGCCGCGCTGCTCAATAAAACGACGCAACACGATGTTTACCGGGCACCTGCCGCGGTTCTTCTGAAGGCCATGTGGTCTGGGCGTGACCGCGCAGAAGCGGCAGGAAACGCGAATCTGAGATCTCACGGTAATGTTCCCCATCGGGTTTCCTGGGCCAATAAAGATCGCGACGATTGGCCACGGTCGTACAAGAGGAAAGTCCGAACGCGCCAACAAGGAAGGCGGCGGCGAGTGGGAGAAACTTATTCACAATTTATAGCCGACCAGAAACCCGTTGGGTTGTCAATGGGGAGGCGAGGGGAGCGCACAGCGGGATTCGCAGTGCCATGATTCGGGGGCGACCGGATCTCACCGGGGCGCAATCGATTGCAATTGTGTTTGCCCTTGAGCAAGTGCGGGCATGGGTTCACCTTCCACGCTCGCCACATGTTGTTGCAACGTCATTTCCCGCGGCTGCCCCGATGTTCGGAACTGGAATGTACCTGAAAACCCTCGAACTCCTCGGATTCAAATCGTTTGCCGAGCGGACTGTCATTCAGTTCCACGAAGGCATCACCGCGATCGTCGGCCCCAATGGCTGCGGCAAATCCAACGTGCTGGACGCGGTACGCTGGGTGTTGGGCGAGCAATCTGCAAAGGCGTTGCGGGGCGGGGAGATGATCGATGTGATCTTCGGCGGGACCGATGAGCGCAAAGCCCTGAATATGGCTGAAGTGTCGCTGACCTTCGCCGATTGCGAGAAGGAACTCGGCGTCGACTGGAGCGAGGTGCGGGTCACACGCCGGGTTTTTCGCGACGGCAAATCGGAGTACCTGCTGAACAATGTGGGCTGCCGGCTTCGGGACATCCAGGGCCTGTTCATGGATACCGGCATCGGCCGGGCGGCATACTCCATTATGGAGCAGGGCAAGATCGATTTGATCCTGAGTTCACGACCGGAAGATCGCCGCGCTGTCTTCGAGGAGGCTGCCGGCATTACAAAATACAAAGCCCAGAAACGCGAAGCGTTGCGCAAGCTTGAGCACACTGAAGCGAATCTTGTTCGCGTGGGCGATATCATCCGCGAGGTAAAGCGCCAGATCGGCTCGCTGCAACGGCAGGCCGGAAAGGCCCGGCGTTACAAAACGCTGCTGGCCGATGTGCAGGTTCTCGACACACACCTCAATCGTGTCAAATACGAAGGGTTTGCAGCCGAACGCACGGACATCGAGCGGCGTTTGCAATCGCTCGACGCCGAACTCGACGAGCATCAGGAACGCCTCGCCGACAGCGAATCGGTGCTGGCTGCCGAGCGCCTGGCACTTGAAGAAATCGAAACTCGCGCGACGACTGCGCGGGATAAGGTTCAGCAGCTTCAATCGAATATTCAGAACCGGCGCAGCCGCATCGAATTCAACCGCGAACGGGCAATCGAATTCCGGGCGCTGATCGGGCGCCACACCGAGGAGATTGCCGAGGCGCAGCGTCGACTTGAAGAGCAGCGCGTGGCTTTGGGCAGTTTGCAAACTGCTCTGGAGGAGGCTGAACGTGCCGCCGCCGACGTGGATGAGGATCTCAGGCGTCGCCACGATCTCGCCAGCGAAAGCCTCACCCGAAGGCGCGAAGCCGAAATGGCCTTTGAGACCCTTCGCCAGAAGGTTGTCGAGACAGAGAACCGCATGTTGAGTCTGCGTGCCGAGATTGCCGGCAGCCGCTCCATGAACGAGGCGATCGATGCCCGTTTAATGGCTTTGGACGAAGAAAAACGTGTGTTGCGCAGCGATGCGGACGGCGCATGCCACCGCCTTGATGAGGCGCGGGTCCAGTGGGAAACGGCTAAGGCGTCCCTCCAGGATCTTAAGCAGCGCGGTGAGGATGCCGCGCACCACCTCGCGGCACAGGATACCGAGGTCGCCGCAGCACGCGACACGCTCGAAAGTGTCGAACGCGAAATCGCCGCGCTCGAAATGCGTCGGGACACCCTCAGGCATCTTAATGAATCGGGCGACGGGGCAGGGGATGGCGCTCGCCAGATCCTTGAGGGGCTTGATGAGCCAGCGCGCTATCGCGCTGGCGTGCTCGGCGTGCTGGCGAATCTCATCGATGTGGAATCCCGCTATGCCGCCGCCGTGGATACCGCACTCGGCGGTCGGCTCGATACCGTCATGCTTCACGACGGTGCCTCCATTATGGAGCGCATTATCGAACTCGCCGCCGAAGGCCGTCTACCCCGCGCGGCCGTGGCACCGTTGCCTTTGTCCGCGCCCGAGGTCCAGGCCGTGCGGCCACCCTACGGTTTACCTTCCCGTGCCTTGTGTTACGCCGCGGATGTCGTTCAGGCTCCGCCGTTGGTTGCCGATTTTGTATCGCGCGCACTGTCTGCAACGGCGATTGCTCCGGATTTGGCGTCCGCGCGCGCCATCTGGCGGGAGACGGGTTGCCCTGTGGCCACGCTCACGGGCGAGTTTATCGGAGTCGATGGCGTGCATCACATCGGTTCGCAAGGGAGTTCCGAACAATCCACCCTCGCCCGCAAGGCGCAGATCGCTTCGCTCGAGCGGGAGATCGACGCCCTGCGTCCGCAGCAGGCGGAGGCGCTGTCGCAGGTGCAACGCGCCACCGAAGAAACCACTGCCTTACGCTCAGAACTTGAGCAGCTTCGCGACGATTATCAGGAAAGCCGCGTCGCCGCGGGGATGCTGGAGCGTCAGGTGCAGGAATGCGAACGCGAGCTGGGTGCTGCGTCCGCCCGCATGGATGCTCTCGAGCGCGAGGCAGCGCAGCAATCCAGCCGCCAACACAGCGCCCTCGAGAAAATCTCCGGAGTCGAGAGTAAACTCTCCGCCGATAACGATGCCATTGAGATCGCCCGGCGCGACC
>CAZZCL010000016.1:0-43770 GCA_964652295.1 uncultured Chthoniobacterales bacterium | reverse complement strand
GCGAGTTCATTGGCCGAGGAGCGTTACCTGGATCTCGCGGACATGCGGCGTGTTGCGATGTTCAAAAAGGAATATCCCCTGCCACGTACCCAGATCGAGCCGGCCATCCACAATCGGGACGCTTTCAGAGGTGCGCGTCAGGGCCATGCGAATATGCGCAGGCATGTCGTCGGCCCCTTCCAGGTTATGCACAAACCATGGTGTGGTTTCAGGTACAAGCCGCTCGAAGAATTTGTGTAAATCGACGCGCGCGCTTGAGTCTGCATTCTCGTATATTACAAGGCTTGCGCTGGTATGCCGAACAAACACGGTAACGATGCCATTTCGGATTCCGCTTTCGGCGACGATGTTTTGGATCGCATCGGTGATATCCGTGGTGCCTTTTCCGTGGGTGGCAATCTCCAACCGCGCTGTATGCACTTTCATCCGGGGGTCATCGCATCGGCGCAGTTGCCGGGCAAGCACGCGACGCCTGGCACTGGCGCAAAGGCCGGTGCCCCCCTAGACTCAGATGCATGGATTATGCCGGGGACACAATCGCAGCGCTGGCAACGGCGCCTGTTCCAGCCGCGCTTGCAACGATCCGGGTGAGCGGTCCGAACGCGGTGGAAACCTGTGTGCACATTGCTCCGCGGGCGGGGCTTCGCGATTGGCCTGGGGGCGTGCAACGGTTTGTGCGTTTGTCTCACGGCGGCGAGCACCTGGACGATGCGATGGTGTCGGTGCATCGCGCGCCGCGCTCCTTCACCGGGGAAAACACCGTGGAATTCTCATTCCACGGCAACCCGTTGATTGCAGGGAAGATCCTTTCGGCCTTGTACGCAAACGGCTGTCGGGCGGCGGAACCGGGTGAGTTTACGCGGCGGGCATTTTTGAATGGGAAAATGGATCTGACACAGGCGGAAGCCGTTATGGATCTGATCCACGCGCAGAGCATCCTTGCGCTGCGCGCGGCCGGGGAACAATTGGCCGGGCGCATGGGCCGTGAGATCGCGACCATTTCCGACGATCTGCTTACGGTGGTTGCGCATCTCGAGGCGTGGATCGATTTTCCGGAAGAAGACATCTCACCGGAAACCGGCGCGGACTTACTCGCCCGCATGGAACGGCTGGAGGAGCAGATTGCGAAGTTGTTGGACACTGAGGAGGAAGGGCGCATCCTGCGCGATGGATTGCGCGTGGTGATTGCCGGTCCGCCGAATGCCGGCAAATCGAGTCTGCTGAATCGTCTTGCCGGCGCGGAACGCGCCATTGTGAGCGAAGTGCCGGGTACGACCCGCGATTTCATTGAGGAACACCTGGCGATCGGCGGGGTGCCGGTGCGCCTTGTGGATACAGCGGGACTTCGCGAATCGCAGGATCCTGTGGAACGCGCCGGGATAGCACGCACACGCGATCAACTCGGGCGGGCGGATCTCGTTCTTGATGTACGCGACGGGAGTTGCGCACCGCCGAAGGATGGCAGCATATTCCCGGAGCACTCGCCGACTGCGGCGACGCGCTTTCTTGTGTTAAACAAGACCGATCTCGGACTGCACCCGGGCTGGATGAATGTGTCGAGGTTGCAAGAGGCGGTGTATCGGGTGTCCTGCGTAACGGAAGTCGGTCTGGACGTGCTCGCAACCGCAGTGCGACACGCGGCTGTGCAACGCGGGGCAGATGGCAGCGAGGGGTTTGTGGCGGTGAACGCGCGGCATGCCGCCGCGTTAAGGCGGGCAGCAGCCGCTCTTGCGGAGGGGGCATCCGGGCTGCGCGAAGCGCTCGCACCGGATCTGGTCGCGGTGTCATTGCGCGCTGCCCTTGACGCGCTGGGGGAAATCGTGGGGCGCATGGACGCCGAAGATATTCTAAGCCGGATTTTCTCGACGTTTTGCATTGGAAAATGAGGGAGCATTGCGGAGGAGCGGCGTACCCTGCGATGCATGGTGGAAATTCTCCGATTATGTTATTGAACCAGACGGCATGCGAATGGCTTCATAACCCGCGTCAAAATGCTTGCCCCACTTTATAACCGCATTGTCCGGCCCGCGCTCTTTCTGGCGAGCGCAGACCGGGCGCACGAAATTGGAATGGGGCTGCTTGAGCGGATCGCCGGTTCACGCCTGTTGTGCTGGGTGGCCGGGTTCGGTGCGCGCAGCCCAAAACTCCCCATGCAGGCGTTCGGACGCGAGTTTCCCAACCCGGTGGGTCTGGCCGCGGGGATGGACAAAAATGGGACGGCGTTGCCGGTGTGGCAATCGCTCGGGTTCGGTTTTGTGGAGATCGGCACTGTGACAGCCCGGGCGCAACCGGGCAATCCGAAGCCGCGCCTCTTCCGGTACCCGGCGCAGCGCGCCCTTGTAAACAGGATGGGTTTTAACAACGACGGCGCAGATGCGGTTGCCGAGCGGCTCGCCCGATGGAAGAGCCGCGGGCGATGGCCGAAGATTCCGGTGGGGATCAACCTCGGAAAATCGCGTGCGACGCCGCTTGAAGATGCGCCTGCTGACTACGTTTATTCGCTGAGAAAATTGCGGGAGTTTGCGGATTATATCGTCGTCAACGTCAGCTCACCCAATACGCCAGGTTTGCGTTCATTGCAGGAGTCGGGGGCGCTGGAGCGCCTGCTGCTGGAGATTCAGGAAGAAAACGAATCCGGCGATCCGAAGCCGATTCTTGTAAAACTCGCGCCGGACATCGATTTCGGCGATCTGGACGATTTGGTCGATGCAGCGGGTCGGCGCGGGGTGTCCGGCTTTGTCGCCACAAACACGACAATCGATCATGCGGGCATCCCGGCCAAGGCAGGACGAGAGGGTGGCCTGAGCGGCGCCCCACTGCGGGAGCGTTCCACCGCAATGGTGCGTGTGATCGCCCAGCGGAGTCGGCTGCCGGTCATCGGTGTGGGTGGCGTTTTCGATGGGGAAACGGCACGGGAAAAGTTTGAGGCGGGCGCATGCCTTGTGCAGTTCTACACGGCGCTGGTTTACAACGGCCCGGGCGCTGCGCGGCGCATTGTCCGGGAGCTTTCTGCACCCGCAGACGCAACAGCCGAGGCCGGGAGCGTGGCAGCATGACGGCACGCACGGGGGGGCGCCTCCGCGTGCTGTCTTTCGCGGGGTTTGTTGCCGGAAGCGTTGCCGCATTCTGGATGTGGTTCGCCCTGGCACCGCATCTTATTTACGAAACCAATAGGGATCGCCGTTCGAGCGATCAACAGGCTGCCATTGATCTGGCGCGCGCAAGCCGCGGCGACCCCTGGCCCATGCGCACCAATGCGGTGAGCAACAATCTCTTTGCGTGGACCGCAGCCGCCACAGTGTGGGATGAAAATGAACACACCTTTTTTCTGCGTGGAAAATGGGTGAACACCACCGTTTGCGCAGTTGCTCTTGCAGGAGCGTGCGCGGCGATTTACACAGCGTGGGGTGCCCTTCCCGCCCTCGTTTTTCTGATGCTGGCCGGGTTCGGGGCGTTGCTCCCCCGGGCGGTGTACTTCCAGCCGGAACCGTTTTATCTGATTCTATTCACGGCCTGCGCAGTTTGTGGGTTTATTCTGCTCACGCGCAATCCGTGGTGGTTGTACGGGGTGTTTGGATTGTGTGCTGGTTTTGCGTATCTCGCAAAACCTGGCATCAGCCCCCTGCTTGCGGCATGGTTTGGGGCCGGGCTTGTGCGGCTGGCAATGCATGCCTGGCCGAGTGGCTGGTGGCCGGGCCCGGCTCGCACCCCGCATTGGCATCCCTTGCGGTACGCCATAGGCTGTGCACTTGCTATGGCTGCGGGCGGGGCCGTTGTGGCTCCGCTGGGCGTCTGGTCAGCGCACCATCTGGGCAAGCCGTTCTTCAACATGGCACCGTATTGGATGTGGCAGGACGATTACGGGAAGGAAAGCGTGCCGCTGCTTGTCAATCACGGCTCCGCCCTGCGGATGCGCAGCCTGCCCCCGGAGGATATTCCCTCTGCGGCGCGCTGGTTTTCGATGCACACATCGGAGGAGGCATTCCAACGTCTTGCCGATGGAGTCTGGGGCAAGTTGAGCCGGTTCATTGCGCCGACGGAAACGTCGCGCAGGGACGGTGCACCCCACCGCCGGGTGCTTGCACACCGCGGATGGCTGCTGGCAGGAGTGCTGTGCTCAGCAGCCGTGCTCGGCATGGTGTCCTTTCTCCGGGGGCCACCGTTTTTACGACTCAAGGTACCATTCTGGCGCCCGGAAGCCGCTCAAACCCTGTTTGCAGCGGGAGGCGCCGCGTTGTACACACTCGCCTATGGGTGGTATGAGCCGATTGGGCGTGGCGATCGCTTCATGATGACGCTTTATATCCCGCTCCTGCTATGGGGTCTGCACGGATTGGCGCAGGCAGGAAAACGGTTCGGCCGCAGCTGGGTTCGGGTGTTGATTCTGCTGACACTGGGTGCCGTGCTTGGGGCCGCGACAGCCCGCATGATTCCTGTCATCCAACGACCCGTGTTCGATGCTGAGAATCCGTTGTAATCGCGGACATCGCGCGGCTCAAACACTGCGGCCCGCGCCTGCCCAAAGGCACGGGGTCATCCGACGATGCGGAACAGATGCGCCGGACGCTCCGGCGCCAGTTCCACGTAGTTCCACCGGCCCTGCCATGTATAACATGCGCCATCAAGCAAATCCTCGACCACATATGGCAGACCATCGTGAAGACCGAAGCGTTCGAGCTGCATTTCAATTTCGCCGCGCTGCGGATTGTGCGGATCGAGATTAACTGCGCACAGCACCCGATCGTCTCCTGCCGGGGTGATCTTGCTGTAGACCAGGAGGTTTTCGTTGTAACATTCATGGAATACGACGCCATCGAGCCGCTGGAGGGCACGGTGCCCGGCGCGGGCCGCGTTGAGGCGACGGATCCACTCTTTGATATTGCCGGGCGCGTCCCAATCCCGCGCTTTAAACTGGTACTTTTCAGAATCCAGATACTCCTCGCGACCGGGCACAGGTGAGTTTTCGCAGAGTTCGAACGCACTGTAAATTCCATACACTGGCGAAAGCGTTGCAGCGAGCATGGCGCGCACCAGAAAGGCTGCGCGTCCGCCGTGCTGAAGATAGAAAGGAAGGATGTCGGGGGTGTTGGTAAAAAAGTTTGGGCGGAAAAACTCCCGCATCTGCGTGTGGGCAAGCTCCTGGAGATATTCGCGCAATTCGCGCGATGTGTTGCGCCACGTAAAGTAGGTGTAGCTCTGGGTGAACCCCGCCTTGGCAAGCGCGGCCATCATCCTGGGCCGCGTGAACGCCTCGGAAAGGAAGATCGCGCCGGGATCGCGGGCACGCACCTCCTCGATGAGCCAGGCCCAGAACGCCACGGGTTTGGTGTGGGGATTGTCCACCCGGAAAATGCGCACACCGCGCCGGACCCAGAACAGGATGATGTCGCGCATCTCGCGCCAGAGAGCATCGCGGGTTTCGGTATGGAAATTCAGCGGATAGATATCCTCGTACTTTTTGGGTGGATTCTCGGCGTATTTGATTGTGCCGTCGGGACGATGGAAGAACCATTCCGGGTGCTCGTGCACATACGGATGATCCGGCGAACAGTTGATCGCGAAATCGAGGGCGATTTCCATACCGCGTTCGCGGGTTTGTTCCACAAGCCACTCGAAATCGGCCAGCGTGCCGAGTTCCGGCGCAACATCCTTGTGACCGCCCCCATTGACTCCCTGGCGGCGGTTTCCGATGGCGTAAGGCACACCGGGGTCGCCGGGTTTGGATTTGAGCGAATTGTTGGGGCCTTTGCGTTTCGTTTCGCCGATGGGGTGGATGGGCGGAAAATAAACGACATCGAATCCCATGCGTTTTGCATCCTCAATACGGGGCAGACACTCGCGCAGAGTGGACCCGCGATCGGCCAGCCCGGCAGCCGAGCGCGGAAAGAATTCGTACCACGCACCGATGCCCCCGGCGGGCCGGTCGACAAAGAGGGGCAGCCATGGTTCGTGGCGAAAGATCTGTTGACGGGGTGAAAAGGCCGCCATTAAAGCTGCAAGGCGAGGATCCTTTGCTGCCCGGGCAGCGGACGTCATGCCGACTTCCATGCGGCGGGCGTAGGCATCAAGCTCGGCACCGGCTGCAGCCGGCGCGCGGGCTGCGGCTTGTCTTAGCAGCATTGCGCCTTCCGCCCTCTCGGTTTCCAGATCGGGGATGTCGGCCTCGTGCTTCTTAAGAAAATCCCGCGACCACGTTGCGAAGACGTCAAGCCATGTTTCAACGGTGTACTCATAGTGCGCGTTGCGTGCGCAGACCAGGAGACCGTGCCAACGATCATTGCCCATCGGCCGCATCAACGCTTCGCGCGGTCTTCCCGTCCCGCGCCTGCGCCACAGTAATGCGACAGCGATTTCGTCGTGGCCATCCTTAAACACATCGGCCTCGACAACCAACGGCTCGCCGACGATGCGTTTGATGGCGCTGCGTCCGCAATCAATGCAGGGAAGGAGATTCTCGATGACCGCCGCCGCGGCTTTTGCCGTAGCCGTCATGGGCGCGATGCGGTTTCCGCGAGAAACAGGCTGAAATCTCTCAGCCCAGGAATCTCGGCGGCCACGGCCGAGAGCGAAGCCATGGCGCGGGGGACGTGTTCAAGAAAAGCCGATTTTCCTCGAATAAGACCAAGGTGGCCGTAAGCGCCGAGGGCTTGCATGAGGCGTTGCACCGCGCACAACCGCACGGTACGCAAAAAATCTCTGTCTTCCGGACCAACCCCTTCGCGGTAATAACCCATCAGGGCGCCGCGTTCGTCTTCTGCAAGATCGACATAGGGATCATACAACAGGGACGCCAGATCGTACTCGGCCAGCCCGGGGCGCAACCCCTGAAAATCGATCAGGGCGGCGGCTCCGTTGCGCACAATAATATTCTGGGATTGAAAATCCCTGTGGACAAGTACCCGCGGCAGCGCGTCGAGTTCGTCGGCGATGTTCTGCAGGGCCGGGCGGCTGCGCCAACGCTCGATTTCCTGCTCCGGAAGCCGGAACACGCGCCCGAGACAATTGTCGAAAAAATAGTTCTGTTCCCAGCGATACAAGGCTGCGTCGAACTCTTTCTCAATCCCAAGACGTTCACACGCGATTCGGGCCATGCCATCGCGATGGAGAATGTGAATCTCGTCGAGCGCAGATTCGTAGAGCGCACGCCGCACTTCCCAGCTTTCCGATTGATAAGACCAAAGATCCCGATCGCCGAGATCTTCCATCCAGATCAATCCCTCGCTTTCGTCATGAAAATAAATGTGTGGCACACGCACGCCGAGATCGTCGAGAAACACGGCGAGCCTGGCGTACTGCACATTTTCAATGCGATCAGGCGCGTACTTGAGAAGGATGACCGATTGTCGTTCCGCAAGTCCAATGCGGTAAAACTTTCGGTCCGAACCGCCTTTTTCGATCGGTAAAACCTGCACCGAATCGGTATCGGGAAGAGCGAAGCGACTGCGTGTATGGGAGACCAAATTTGGATCCATGCCCTGAAAACCATGCGCCTATAGCGCACCCAGGACCGGATGTCGAACGCGCGATCGAAAAGCCCCGCCGCGGGCTCGGGGCTGGTACGACTGGAAAAAGGCCTGCATTTCCATTGATAACATGAAACGCTAAGATGTTTATGGCTGTCAGCGGACGCAACGGTCTCAGGGGCGGAGCATGGTGGACTCGCGTTGCAGGCGCTCTTACCGGGGCTTCGCGCACGTTGTCCGCAGCCCGCTACGGAATTCTCGCGCGTTCCATATCCTCGCGGCTGCACCGGCGCACCACGCAAAAGCTTCGGGTGGCGATCGGCCCGGTTCGCGGCGCGCCTTCGGATTCTGTCGTGGGTCCGCGTGTGCTGCTCGTGGCGGACTGGCTAAACCGCCGGTCCAGGCATTTCCGCGCCGATTTCTTTTTTAAGGCGCGCGACCTTCTCAAACGACAGTACGACGCAGCGATTGTCGTCAAGAATTTCGACGATTTTCAGCTGGAACACGTGCAGGTTCTCAAACGCCGCGGCACACAGTTGTTATATTCAATTGCCGACAATCCGGGGGGAGGCATGAGGTCGTACGTGGATGCGCGCGAATTTCTTGAGGAAATGGACGCCATCATAGCGGCCAACCCGCTTCAGGTGGCCGACCTCGGCGAACTTGCCCCGAAAACGCGCTTGATCCCGGCACCCCTTCGTAACACGCGCAGCAAAGCCCATTACAACGCCGGCCGCCCGCTGAGGCTCATCTGGCAGGGCTACGTAGAAAACGCCTCCCTCACGGCATGGTTGCATCCGTTGGTTGCAGAACTGGATCGGTCGCTGCCGGGTGGCGTCGAGCTTGTTTACCACGCCAACCTGCCAGTGGACGCGCAGCCACCGGTGAAATTCCGCCAATGGCGTCTTGCCGACTGGGAAGACGTGTTGATCGGCGCCGATATTGCAATCGCCGTCAAGCCGGAGGACAACTGGTATCAACAAAGAAAACCGCCGACCAAAGTGCTTACTTACATGGCTGCGGGTTTGCCGGTGATTTGCACGCCGAGCGAGGCGGACCGTTTGATCGTGCGAAATGGCTTGAACGCTCTCACCGCGTCCGGCGCTGCGGAATGGCGCGATGCCATCGTGCGACTTGCCCGCGACGAAACGCTGCGCCGCTCGCTCGGACGGGCCGGACAACGCGACGCTCTGAGGTTTGCCTCGCTTAACGTCGTCGGGCGTGCCCACGAAAAACTTTTGCTGTCGTTGACAGGAGGAGCCGGCTGGAGGCGCTTATGAGCGCTGGCAGAGCAGATTTTTACCAAACGCAGACGCGCCCCAGCGTCCGGGTGCGCGTCGTTGGTCTCGCTACGGCCACCGCCGCCGCAGTGGCCTGCATGAACCTGCCACACCGCCCGCTGGTTGCGCCTGCCGGAGCGCTCCCCGGAGATCGCGATCTTTTGCCTGTGTACATCGAAGCAGGCTACTGGTGGTTCAGCATGGCGACGTGTGTGTGCGCGCTGCTTGTGAGCGCGGTTCCCCGCATTGTTTCGGCAATATTGCCGCCGCTGTCATCGTCTGCTGCGCCGCCCGCCCTGCCCCATCGTGCTCTCCTGGCCCTCGCCACAGCGTCCGCCCTCGGCACGGCATGGCTCGCATGGCCCCGGATGAGTCACAGCTTCTGGAACGACGAAGCGTATGGAGCACGTTATTATACGCATGGCACCTGGACGTACAATGGCACGCGGCAAGGATTCATCTTCGAACCTCGCACCTGGCCCGAAACCCTCTGGCAAATGCGGGCGGCCAACAATCATCTTCTGTTCAGCGCGCTATCCCGCATTTCAAACGATCTCTGGCGACGGGCTGTGGGTGGGGGACGCGCAGAATTCTCTGAAACTGCCATGCGACTGCCCGCTTTCGCAGCCGGGCTCGTCGCCGCAATCCTTACCGTTTATGCAGCCGCATCTCTCGCTCCCGGCCGTTGGGCCGGGATCAGCGCATTCGTGGGTGCCATGGCCATGACGTTGCACCCGTGGACCACGCAGTTCGCGGCCGAAGCACGGGGATATTCTCTTGGAACAGCCGGGTTTCTTGGCGCGATACTTTTTCTGATCCGGGCACAACGCCGAGGCGGCGGGGCTGGAGCATGGGCGGGGTTCGCCTGCCTGCAAGCCGTTTCGATTCTCGCCCAACCCGGCGGACTGCCATTTTGGGTTGCGTTCGACGCCCTGCTTGTCGGGGCAATTTTTGCCATATCACGACCGCGCCTGCTTCAAGCCGGTCGGGCAGCCGCTGCCTGTCTTGGGGCAGGTTTGCTCGTTCTATTGTGGGCCACGCCCGCCATTCCACAGGTGCGCCTTTTTCTCGCACTGGAGAAGCCAATCGGCCCCATGGATCTGGCCTGGGGACTCGATGTGGCAAGCCATGTGGCATTTGGAATTCCATGGGGCGGCCTTGACGCCTCGCAAGCGCTTCGCGCGCCGTTTGTGGAATTATGGCGTTTGAATCCGGCTGGGGTCGTCGCGGCGACAATTCCGGGGGCCGCATTGTGCGGATGGGGCGCATGGCGGCTGGTCCGGCGCGGCGGGCCGGTCGGTGTGGCCCTGGTGTTTTCGCTGCCAGCAGGAGCCCTTCTGTACGCAACACGAGGTCTACTGGCGGGCGACTATGTTTATCCCTGGTACTACCATCCCCTTCTCGCGCCGACCGCCTTGTGCGCAGGGGTTGGAGCGGCAACCCTGGTTGAGTGGACTAACAGTACTTCGACTCACATAGCACGGCGCTCTTCGCAATGGGCGGCAGCTGCGGTTCGCACATCGGTCATCGGCGCGCCCCTCGTATGGGCAACCGTGCATTGGCCAACGCTCAATGCGATCCGATTGCACGACCGCCAACCGCTCCGTCAGTGCGCCGCGCATGCAAGCGCATTGGTTCCGCAAAGCGACGGTCTGCAGGTCGCCACCGGCAAGGCCGTCATGCAACTGCCGTTGTATTCCGGCGCAATGCAGTATGCGGAGGATGCAAGCACGCTCGCTGGCATGTTGGCATGGGCTCAGGCCGGTTCGTTGCCCGTGGCAACCCTTCTGGGCGGACGCCTGTACGTGCTACGCTCCCCACGCAGCGACATCGTGAAACTCGTCGACTCGACTGCGAATCTGCGGCCCGCCGCAGTTTTCGCAGGATGGGACGCCTTCCACACCCTGGAGATTCACTGCACTCCATCCCGCCCCCGGCAGTCTGGCGCGATTGAAGGCTCATCCGGTGCCTCGCGAAGGCTGCTCTCAGATTTCGGGCGAAGCTGTCCAAAACCGTTCGGCGGCGGAGCGCCAACTGCGTTCCTGAACCCGGCGATGAGCGTTGCGGCTCATGCGCTCGCGCAGGTCAGGATCGCGTACAAGACGCACCACCGCCTGCGAGAATGCCGGAACGTCGAGCGCCGGCGTAACGAATCCGGTCTCGCCTTCGTGTACAAGCTCGCAGGGGCCCCCGACATCGCTCACGACGGCAGGCAGGCCGGAAGCCATGGCTTCAAGAAGCACATTGCCGAATGTGTCGGTGGTACTGGGGAAAACGAACACGTCGGCGCTGGCGTAGGCCGCGGCAAGTTCTTCGCCCTCAAGATACCCTGTAAAGACGGCATCGGGGAGCGGACGCCGCAGCTCTTCGAGATAAGGTCCATCGCCGACAAAGGCCAGTTGGATCGGCTGAACGACGTCTCCGTCGGCAACGCCTGTTGCAGACAGCTCCGGCCATGCCCGCGCCAGCACGTCGAGATCCTTCTCTTTTGAGATGCGCCCGACATACGCCAGGGTGATGGCTCCGGATTTTCCGCCATATCGCGTCCAGAACGACGGATCGCGCCGCCGGGGATGGAATAGTTCCGTGTCCAGTCCCCGCGGAAGAATCACCAGCTTTTCTTCGGGAATGCCGCGTGCCGCCCACAATTTGCGATAATGGTCGGAGTTCACGAAGACCACATCCATCTCGCTGTAAAAGCGATGCATATAGTTCCATGTCAGCGTCTCAAGGAAACTGTCATCGCTCAGGATGCGGACATACTGTGGAAAATCCGTATGATAAATACCCGACACGCGGAGTCCGAAAAGTTTGGCCGCCGCAAGGCCGATCAGTCCCACCGGTCCCGGCGTGCTTACGATCAATTCCCCAAAGCCGCCCTGCTGAAGATAATCCAACATTGCAAGCACCGGCGGAAAGCTCAGCTTCTGAAGTTCGTACTCGGGCAATTCGAACTCTCCGACAGGCGGGAAATTCCTGATCGGGATGCCTTCGATCTGCAGGCGGGCGCGGGATGTGACCACAGTAATATCGCGACCATTGGCCACCGCGGCGGCTGTCATTTTTTTGATGGTCGTCGCCACGCCATTGACGTCTTCGAGCGTATCGGTGAGCCATGCCCGGCGCATGTTGCGAAGGTCGGCAGGCACAATCCCGGCCGCTGCTTCGAGCAACCCGCGCAAACGCCGTCTCGATGCGCTCTGGCTTTGCAATGCGTAGATGTACGGCGCAAGCGAAGCGCCAATCGGGGCGATGGTCGTAATCGATTGCAGACCCTCCAACAGACGTCCCGCTTGGATGTGTTCCAACGCCCGGTTGAAATAGCGAAAGGCGAGCTCGTTGGCAATGTGGTTGGCCATGATGAACGCCCTGCGCTCGGGAGCCAACACGCCCGCGGTTTGGCGTTCCAACGCCGATTTGAGATCGGGTCTGTTGAAATAATCCGCCAACTCCCGCCAGATCGGTGCATTGGCAGGATTGGCCAGCTCAAAGACCCGCCCGGAGACAATGCCCTCGGTCAGAAACGCCAGCTTTTCCGAAAAGGTAAACTCGGTGGGGTTTTTGCCTTCGAGGAACCGCGACACCGCGCGCTCAACCAGTTCCGTGGCACCGTGCACATTGCGGGCGAACTTCGATTTCGCAAAACGATAAACGGTGTTGTAAAGCCCGTGCGCAAGAACAAGCGGTTCGCCCCCGCGACCGGCCGGCCCGCAGAATCCCTCGCGGATGTGCTCCAATAATTGCTCCGGAGAAACCGGGCCGCGAGGAAACTCCGTCCATGCCGCCCCTGGAAACACGCCGCCGTGATCGTCGGAGCCGCCGGTAAAGATCTTCACCCACGGCTCGGGATGCGAAGCTTGGATACCGTGCCGCTCGCTCATTGCGGCCATGCGTTCGGGAGTAAGACTTTCCACCAACGCCCCAAACGCATCGCCATACCGGGCGTCACGCAGGCCGTTGAGCCGCTCGAAATGTTTAAACAACAACAACAATTGCTCGACGTGCCGTACATTCAACTTTTGGTCGACACTGTAAAACGGGTGGGCAACAGCGTGCGCAATTCCTTCCGAAGAGAGATAACGCTGGAGTTCGAAGATGTCCGCCCGCAGAAGGTCGATCTGGGCGAAATGCTCCTCGTCTATCCCCCAGACAAGCAGATGCACCTTGCACCCGTCCGCAGGGAAGACGGATGTAATTTCGGCGCTCGTGAATGCGCCTTCGAGATGCGCGATCTCCAGGCAACCCTCAATCGTGTTGTGGTCGGTGAGCGTTACGAAACGCATGCCGCGCTCCCACAACATGTCGTACAACCTGCGCGGTTCGCTTAGGCTATCCGGAAAATCGAAGCGACGCAGAATCCATTCTGCAGAGCGGCGACTGTGGCGGGAATGCAGATGGAGATCGGCGCGGACTGGAGCGGTTGCTGGCACGGAAGGAAACCATCAGACCGGGATCGGCCATGGGACAAGCGGAAAAGCAGATGTCTTCCCACGGCGCGGCAGTGCGTGCAGCCCGGCGGCTGCATCAGGCCGATGGCGCGGCGATCCAGCGGTCCAGGATATCGAACAGCAGCCCGCGGCATTCCCCGGCATACAAACCGGCACCTTCGATCATTTCCCGCGCCGGTTGCACATGGGGACCTGGCGCAGGATGTGCGTATGCGAGAAACGCGTCGACTGCGTCCGGATCGGCTTCGAGATGGAATTGAAAGCCCAACACCCGGGGTCCGACCGAGAATGCCTGCTGCTGGCAAGCTGCCGTGCGGGCAAGATGTTCCGCACCATGCGGCAGGTCGAATGTGTCTCCATGCCAGTGGAACGCGTGAAAGCGTTCCGGACAAGCCGCAAGCAGTGGATTCCGTCGTCCTGCCACGGTGAGTTCGACGGGGGCCCAGCCGATTTCAAGATGCGCGGCAGGGTGCACCGTACTTCCGAGTGCGCGCGCAATGAGCTGGGCTCCGAGGCAGATCCCGAACACGTGCCGGCCGCCTGCCACGGCATCAGCGATCAGGGTTTTCTCCGGCGCGAGCCACGAATAGGCACCGTGTTCATCCACGTTCATGGGACCGCCGAGAGCGACAAGCGCGTGGACGTCATCCAAAGCGGGCAGCGCATCGCCGCGATGCAAGGCGTGAAGCGTCCACCGGCCTGCGTACCGATTGTCGAGCCATGCGCGCAACGTGCCGAGGCCGTCGACATCGGCGTGCTGAAGAACCCGAATCCTGCTCATCGTGCCGCACTGTGGCCGGGCACGGGGCGGGTGCAACAAGGGAAGAGACAAGGAGGAACCCTGCAAGCGAAACAAGCCGGAAGCTGAGGCGGCAAACAAACGATAAAAATATATCTTGATGATACCACTTTGATACGCAACACTCCATGCGATTTCATGGAGGTATCCTTATGTCCAGTTCGTCCGGTCAGGTTTCCAATCGTGAACACGTTGTCGCCGTCGAAAGCGGCTGGTTTTGGTTGCCAATCGTCATTGCCCTTTGGTTGCTCGTGCTGCCCCTGACCATCTGGCCCATCGTTCACGTCGAAACGTGCGGAGGCGAATTCCAGTGGTGGTGGCTGGTCGTCGGTTCATTGCTCATCCCGATCAACATCATTCTCGGCATCGGGTTTTTCACCCTGCAGCCCAATGAAGCCCGTGTGTTGGTGCTTTTCGGTCATTATATCGGCACGGTCCGTAAAAGCGGATTTCATTGGGGCAACCCATTTTACTCCAATGGATCGCCGATGCCGGCCGCCGCATCGGCGAACGACGCGGGGCAGGGGCAGACAACGCGCCACCGCACTTCCACACGCCTCTCCCGCAACAAGATTTCCCTGCGCGCCCGCAACCTGAACGGCCAGCGACTCAAGGTGAACGACAAGAACGGCAACCCAATTGAGATCGCCGCGGTCGTGGTCTGGCGGGTGCACGACACCGCACAGGCCATGTTCGATGTGGACGATTTTGAAACGTACGTGGGCGTTCAGTACGAATCGGCGCTGCGGCATCTCGCCAGTCTGTACGCTTATGACCACGGCGAGCAGGACGAAACCACATTGCGCAGCGGCGTGGAGGAAGTTTCCCAGGCGCTGGCCCGCGAACTCGAAGAACGCCTGGCGAAAGCGGGGGTGGTGGTTGAAGAGGCGCGCATCGCGCACCTGGCTTACGCGCCCGAGATCGCACAGGCCATGTTGCGACGCCAACAGGCGGAGGCCATCATCGCCGCCCGGCAGAAGATTGTGCAGGGCGCAGTGGGCATGGTGGAGATGGCGCTCAACGAGATGGCCGACAAGCGCGTTGTAGAGCTGGACGAAGAACGCCGCGCCGCCATGGTGAGCAATCTGATGGTGGTGCTCTGTGCCGAAAGCGAAGTCCATCCTGTTGTCAACGCGGGAACGCTGTATCAATAACAGGATGGGAGCGGGGAAAATCGCGGAGCGTGAACGGGCTGACACCCGATCCCGTACGGAGGCATGAAGGCGCGCAAGGCGTTTCCGCTGCGGATCGACCCGAAGTTATGGGAAGAACTCGAGGCCTGGGCCGAAGCGGAATTGCGTTCCGTAAACGGCCAGATCGAATACATTCTGCGCGAAGCGGTTCGCCGCAGACGCAAGGCCGGGCAGCTGGACGCTTCAGCCCGAAGAAGGGGCGCAAACAGCTGACGCCACAGCGTGGTTTTCGGCTCGGAAGGCTTGTATCGAGCCGCTCCTTGCGTTCATCCCGAACCGACGCAACATTAACAACCTAACATCAGGCCGGCGTGGCGGAACTGGCAGACGCGCGCGACTCAAAATCGCGTTCCTTCGGGAGTGTGGGTTCGATCCCCTCCGCCGGTACGGTGTCCGCCATGCGCAGGGAGGCGTCATCCCATAGAAACTCGGCAGCCAGAAGGCTGAGTGCGCACAGTGCGGCGGTTTCCGAACGCAGGATGATCGGTCCGAGAGACCACGGGCGGGCCCCGCGCCCGGCAATCGCGTGGAGTTCGTCAGGCGTAAAATCGCCCTCCGGACCGACGAACGCCATGGCGCAAGCCGATTGCCCCGCCCCCGACGACCCCAGCCAGTATTTCAGGCTGCGTGCCGTCGGCTCGAGCGACGCAACAAATTCGGCGTAGACCCCGCAAGGTTCCCGGCGGAAAAATTCTGCCGTCGGGGTTGGCTCATCGATCTGAGGCAAGCGGTTGCGACCGCATTGTTTGCACGCTTCGATCGCGGTCTCGATCCATTTCGTCCGCTTCGCAATCGCCTCGCTTCGGTCCAGTCGCACCACGGTGCGTTCGGTAAGCAGCGGCACAACGCGTTCCGCCCCGAGTTCCGTGGCCTTTTGCACAATCCAATCCATGAGCTTGCCCTTCGGCAGGGCCTGAACAAGAACGATGTGCCGCTGCGGAGGAGCGGCGATTGTCGCTGTCGGCTCGGCACGCAGGCAGGCACGTCCATTGCGAAGCTCCGCGACTTCCGCGGTACGAACGCCCCCCAGCCCATTGAACACCGCAATCCGATCACCCGGTTTCAGGCGCAGAACGGAAAGTGCATGCCGGCTTTCCGCTGCCGAAAGCGTAGGATGCGTTGAATCCCACTCGGCGGGATCGAGATAGAAACGGGGCAGGCTCACGGAGCGGAGGGAGTCATAAGTCCCCGGGCAGCGTTGGGAAGACGGCTCTGCCTGGCACCGGTGTCGTCCGGAGCCAGAACGCGCGGTGCAGGTCGGAGCCTGTAAAGATGGGTGCCGGGGCGGCAAACCTCGCGGATGCGCCTTTCGAGTGTGGCAATCTCACCATCCAACCGTGTAAGTTCGGCATCGCGTCTGAGTTCCAGCCATTCGGCGACCGGCGCGAAGGCGGAGTGTTCCGCTGCGTCATCGGAGTCAGACAGCTGCGCCCAGTCCGGCAGGTCGAAAAGAGTCACCTTGCGGTAGCGCTCCACCCAGAGGGCCTCACGCTCTTCCAACAGCTGCATTAATGCGGCGCCACCCACCGTGTCGGATGCGGCTGAGGTGAGGTTGATCCCGGCGGCAAGATCCTCCGAGGCATGGATCCCAGCGGGATGCCCATTCACCTCCAGCTGGTACAGCGTTCCAGGTCTCAGATTGGAAACGGTAAGAAGCCAGCCGCTGAGTTCATCCAGAAAACTTTCGTATCCCGGGATCGTCGCGAGACGTTCGGCGGCCATGGCGGGCACCGGCCAGGGGAGGCATCGGTCCCGCCGGCGGAAAACGAGTTCTTCCGGGGGGGCGTCCCGCATGACTTCGACCGAGCAGCCCTGACCGGCTGTCACCCGACGTTCGGCAGCGTCAATCTCGGCAAAACTGATGTTGCCGGGCACGTTGAGCGCCCGCAAAATCTCAACGGCCATAAGCAGATGACCGGTCTCGGAAGGATGAACCCCGTCAGGCACAAGCGATTCTTCATCCGGTGCGGCAGGTAGAACTCCGACATTGCGTCCCGCTTCCACAGCGGCGACAAAGGGCCGGTGCAGATCGATAAACCGCGCGCCCGTTTCAGCGGCAACGGCTTCCACTGCATCGCGCAATTGCGCAAGGCGGTGGTTGTAGGCGCTGCCGGCGGGCTGGTTGGGTTCGCCTCCCTCCTCGGCAGTTGGAGAGAGGATCAACGCACGTGCGCCACGATTTTGTAGTGCACTGACAAGACGGCGCAATCGTTGCGGATACTGCTCAAGATAATCGGCCTCCCGGGCATCGTTCATTCCGAAACACATCACAGCTGCCCGGGGAGAAAATGCCGTGATCTCGCGTTCCAACGCTTTTTGTCCGCCGCGCCGTCGCAATCCCGCCGTATCGCCGTTGACGCCCAGATTCAGAATACGCAGATCCCAATCCGGAAATCGGGAGTGTAAAAACGCCTCCAGATACCGGACATATGCCCCTTCCTGCGAAATGCTGTCGCCATATAACACGACTGGATTCTGACCATCGGCAAAGAAATGCGGCGGCTCGGCAAGAACACGCCACGCCGCAACAGCACCGGCAAGGGCGAGAGCCAGCGCTGCCGCCGACACAATCCGGAGGCGGCTGCCGCGCTTCATTCCGGCTGCGGCTCGACGACAATCTCTGTCTTCACGGAGTTGGCGATAAAACATTGCGTGTGCGCCAGGTGATGCATCTCACCGAGCCTGGCTGCGGCAGGCGCCTGCGCGCCCCATGCGATACGCGGACGCAGGACGACCTTCTCGACCCACGGCACGCCGCTACCGGTCCTGCCCATGAACCCACGGGCTTCATCTGTATAACCTGCCACCGAAAATCCCGCCTTCTGAGCCACGTAAAGGAACGTAAGCATATGACAGCTGGCAAGCGAGGCGACGTAGGCCTCCTCAGGATCGACATGCGCCGGGTTCGACATTGGCGGCGGCACCACCGAGGGTGCTGGCGAAGCGGACACGACAAGCCCGCCGTCGAAGGCCCACGTGTGTTCGCGCGAGTAACGTCCGGAAAGGAAATCGGACGTGGAGCAGGTCCATGAAATTGTGGCAGTATGTTCAGCCATATCTGATCGGGTCCGGGCAACGGGGTTAAGGATTCGGTACAGGGGCGAACGAACGGTGCCGGGCTCATTGTTAGGCCGACCGGTCACGAAAACGTGCCCCCCATCACCGGGTGCCCCCGGAATTGAGCTTGTCAAGCCCGACAAAAAACCGTTTCATGCCCGCCCAGTGTCCGTCGTGTGCGGATATTCTTAACTCAAAATCAAAATGGAACAATTCCTTCCCCTTATCATCAACCTCATTTCCGGCGGTGTCGGCGGCAATATTGTCGGCGCGTTGATCAAAAAGATCAGCCTCGGTCCGTTGGGCAACACGATCGCCGGAATCCTTGGAGGCGGCGTCGGAGGGCAACTGCTCGGCCTCCTGGGTATTGCCACGCCCGAAGCCACCGGCGTGCTTGACATCCAGGGCATCCTCTCACAGGTCGGCTCCGGCGGAGCAGGCGGGGCGGTGCTCCTCGTTATCGTTGGGCTGATCAAAAGCCTCATCGCCAAAAAGTAACCCATACCGCAGAACCCTGTTCCTTCAGGTTCTGCACCTGCGGTTCCTGGTTTTCGCCATCCGAACCGTCGGCCAAACCGACGGTTCGGATGTCTGCCCTTATCCGGAGTCAGGCTCCAGGCTTTCGCTTTTCCCGCAGCGCTCTGCCTGCACAATTTGCGCAATGACGCCCCTTGAATCGTTGTTCTGCCGCTTAACATTTCGCCCGGCTCCTGCGTTAATTGTTGCTCTTGCCTTATGTTGCGGTGCCTGTTCATCCACGGCGAATCTGGGAGGCCGCCAGCTTCCCCGATTCGAACCGCCGCTCAAGCCCGACTCTGTCCAACGCGTCCGCACAACGGCCTACACCCACAGCGAAGCGGACCACAGAAAATATGGACGTCGCACCGCGCTGGGAACGACGCTGCGCTATGGGCGCATCAAAAGCGCCGCGGCAGACTGGTCGCGCTGGCCCGCCGGCACACGCTTTCGCATCCGGGAAACCGGGGACATCTGCGAAGTCGACGACTACGGATGGATGCTCGCCGGCACGAACACAATTGATTTGTATAAACCGTCGCAGCGCGCCATGAACCGCTGGGGCGTGCGGCATGTGACGATTGAGATTCTGCATTGGGGCGATCCGCGGCGCAGCCATGCCGTGCTGGCACCGCGCCGAAAACACGCGCACGTTGCGCTCATGGTCGAACAGCTGGAGCGGCGACATCGCTTGTAGCAGGCGCAGGTGTTGATTTCGATTCGACAAGCAGCGCTTTTCCTCCGCCCACACACACGACGTCACACTCGGCAAAATCCCGCCGCCGTTGCGGATACCACCGCAGGCGCCGAACGAAAAAATCGTCGATGAAATCAATACTGAACTCCTCGACGGCAAGACGGCGAACGTTGGGTGCGACGATGTCTTCAACGATGGTTCCGAGCTTGTTAGCGAGATCGCCCCACATGCGATTGAGGCTCCGCCGATCCTGCTGCGTCTCGTCTTTGAACGCGCGCGTTTCGTCTTGAAACACGCAGATATCGGCTTTGACGTCAGCCAGCTCGTTCACAACTCTGCGATCTTCGCGTGTTAATTGATCGAGCTGACGCTGCGAGTTCAGCTGGGCAGTCGCCAGCTGTTGCATCGTCGCTTCCAGGAGCGTCACACAGTCCTCAATTGCACTCACGAGACAGCTGTAACCCCGGCAGGACCAACACTCTGCACTGGCGGATTTAAACTCCGCCTCACAGGTATGCCTCTCAGGATGCCGCTCCCGATTTCTCAAGCTTGCCGCCACAGATCCGACAAAAGGCCGCATCTTCCGCATGCTCTTCTGCGGCGCAATTGGGGCAGGCCCGCGTATCGATCTGGCGCGGACCGCGTGCGTAAACCATTTCGGCGGTAACGATTCCCGTGGGAACGGCGATGATTGCGTAACCGCAGATCATGACAAGGCTCGCAATTATCTGCCCCAGGGGAGTGCGCGGCGAGATATCTCCGTAGCCAACGGTGGTCAGGGTCACAATCGCCCAATAAATACCGCGCGGAATGCTGTCGAAGCCTCCAGCTTCCCCTTCCACCAGATAAATCACGGCCCCGATGATTGTCACCAGGGAGAGGACTGCGACAAGAAACACTGCAACTTTGTAACGGCTCGCCATCAGCGCCCGGCGGATGATGTCTCCGCCATCGACAAATTGCAGAAGTTTCAACACCCGAAACACGCGTAACACCCGGATTAAACGCACCACCAGTAGAAATTCGGCTCCGGGGAACAGGAGGCTGAGGTACGTCGGCACGATCGCGAGGAGATCGATGATGCCATAGAAACTGCGCGCATAATGCCGCGGAGAATTCACGCACCAGAGCCTTGCCACATACTCAATTGTAAACAGAACGGTAAAAAACCATTCCGCGACACGCAACCATTCCATCTGGCCCTCTGCGAGATCCGGCAGGCTCGCCAGCAACACCGCCGCGACGCTCGCAACGATTGCGATGAGCAACAGAAGATCGAACGCCTTGCCAGACGGCGTGTCTGCCTCGAAGATGATTCTTCGGATCTGCTGCCGAACATTCATTTTGCAGTGCCCAGCCGGGTGAACGCAAGTAGGGGCATGGATTCCATGCCGTGAAGAAGCAGCTGCCCGCCGGTGTCAATCTCCCAGCGTTGCACACGCTGGAGCGCAGTAAAATCGCGAGCTTCCTGATCTATCGACGGTGACGGACACGCCATGCGCGTTGACGCCATGGGGCTAAACGTCAGGGCACTTCCATCTTCGGTGTAGGCGCCCCAGAATCGGTTGCAGCCCCCCTGCCCAGAGGCGCGTCCTTCACCATCAAACTCAAGCGTGGATTGCACGGCCCCATGAACGCCCCGCTGTTCGATGTCCTGAAGAATCCATTTTGTACCGGCGAGCGACAGCGCTGCAGCGGGTGTCTCCCCCTGCCCTGTCGGCTCCCCTTGAGCCGTCGCATGAGTCTGCACGGCCTGGAGCACGGCGGCGACCGTGGCGATTTTAAGCAGCACGCTGTTCATCCCATCCAGATGGTGCGCGAATCCCACCTGAAAATCAACGCCATGCCGACCTGCCCGAAACTCAGATTCGGCTTGTGCTCGCCGCGGGCGCGATCATGTTCATGTCTCCATGGAGACAGCCGCTTATCCCTCCGCGCTGCAGGTTCTCATCGATACCGACCGCCTCACTGATGAGCAGGCCGCTGAGGTCTACCGCGAGATGACCACAAGCGGCAAATCGCTGCTCGAAGTGCTTGTGGATGGCGGATATCTGAACGCCGACCAGTATTATCAGGCGCTCGCAAATTATCTTTCCACCGATTACCTTGATTTGGCGGGGTTTGAGGTGCCACCGGAGGTCGTCCGCTCCATCCCCGGCGGCATGGCAAAGTTGCACGGAGCGCTGCCTGTGGGCATGGCAGACAACGGCGCACTGGTCGTTGCGCTCACGGACCCGGTGAATCCTCAGGTTCAGGAAGAACTCCGTTTTGCGCTTGGGCGCGACATCCAGGTTGTGGTGGCTTCCACGGGCCAGATCGAGGAGTTGCTCAAAAAACATTATGGAGCCGACGTGTCGAACATGGAAGACGTGCTCGCCCAGCTCGGTTCGGCCGCCGTGGAGTACGGTGGTCCGGACGCTGGCTCCGATGAAGTCAATGTTGAAGCTGAGGCCAACACTGCGCCTATCATTCGCTACGTCGATCTCATTCTTCAACAGGCCATCGGCGCGCGCGCGAGCGATATCCATTTCGAACCGTTCGAGAAGGAATTTAAGATCCGTTACCGCGTGGATGGCGCGCTTTACGAAATGGCGCCCCCGCCGCGGCATCTGGCGCTACCAGTCATCTCCCGCGTGAAGGTCATGGCAAATTTGAACATCGCCGAGCGTCGGCTGCCACAGGATGGACGCATCCAAAAAACCATTGCCGGACGCCCGGTCGACATGCGCGTGTCCACGCTCCCGACCCAGTACGGCGAGAGTGTGGTGCTGCGCGTGCTCGATCGGTCCACCGTGAATCTTGAATTGGAGAGCCTTGGCATGCCCGAGGATGTGTATAACTACATCTGCCGCACCATTGAAAAACCCAACGGCATCTTTATTGCCACGGGACCCACCGGGGCGGGTAAAACGACGACGTTGTACTCCTGCCTTCGCCGCATTAATACCATCGATTCCAAGCTGTTGACCGCTGAGGATCCGGTGGAATACAACATGGAAGGAATTATGCAGGTGGCGGTGCATGAGAATATTGGACTCACATTCGCGAGAATTCTTCGTGCGTTTCTCCGCCAGGACCCGGACCGCATCATGGTCGGTGAGGTGCGCGATCTGGAAACCGCGCAGATCGCGGTTCAGGCCTCGCTCACAGGCCACCTTGTCCTCTCCACGCTTCATACCAATGACGCGCCCGGTGCGGTCACGCGCCTCATCGACATGGGCGTAGAGCCTTTCCTGCTTTCCGCAAGCCTCGATGCCGTCCTCGCCCAACGTCTCATCCGCAGGATCTGCTCCCAATGCCGCACCGAATACGAACCCAGCGAGTCGGTGCTTGCTCAGCTTTCCCTCTCGCCGCATGACATCGGCGACAAACATTTTTATTACGGCACGGGGTGCGATCTGTGCAACCAGACCGGATACCGTGGGCGCAAAGGCATTTACGAATTACTGGATATCACCGATCCCCTGCGCGAACTCATTAATCAACGCGCACCGACCGTGGTCATCAAACAGAAAGCAATCGAGCTGGGCATGGTGACCCTGCGTGAGGACGGCTTACGCTCCATTTACGAGGGTGAGACCACGATCGAAGAAGTGTTGAAATATACCTGACGCCGCAGGAAAGGCTTTATCCGGCCACATCGGCGTTTCCGCATCTCGAAAAGCGCCCGACCATGATGCTCCGCCGCTTCCAATGCCGCGAAGAACGAGCAGCCGTCTGCGTGGTGATTGCCGCCGGACTGTTTGTGGCAGCTATGCCCGGCGCGGTTTTTGCACAGGTCAAGGCCGTGGGCGGACTCGACGCGGTTCCCCGCACCGCGCTGAGCGATCCCAACGTGTCCGGCCTTGGCGAAACGGCTTTTGCGGTCCGCCCGGATAGCTGGCAGCACGCGGAGAGCCAGAATTTCGTTTATCACTTCTTCGAAAATTTCATCGCCACCGCGGTTTCCGTCGAAGCCGAGTACTACTACAAACTCATCGCTCGCGAACTGCGCAAAGACACCTCCCGATGGGAACGCAAAAGTCACATCTTCGTGTTCGACCGCCGCGAAGATTGGGCGGAGTTCAAGCGGGGTGGAGAGCTGGATCCATGGACCGGCGGCCTGCATCTGGACAACGAACTTTATGTCCTGCGCGATTCCGCGGTGAAATGGAAAGGTCGCACCCTCGGCCATGAAGTCTCCCACCTTGTGATCCACCGTTTTTTTGGCAATGGCATCCCACTTTGGCTCAACGAAGGTTATGCGGAATATTCTTCGATCCGGGCATACAGCAGTTACTTCCGCGCTCGCGGCTATTCCGCGAAGCCGTGGTCGCACACCCTTGAACCGGAGCGGCTGATGCCACTGCAACAACTTCTTGACATCCGCACCTACCCGCAGAATCCCGCGCTGACGAGCGCATTCTATGTTCAAAGCGAGAAACTGGTGCGATTTCTCAGTGTGGCCGATGGGGAGGCGTTTTTGCGGTTTATGGACGACATGAGTGCAGGCGCTTATTTTCAGACCGCCCTTCAGCGGCATTACAGCAGCCGTTGGAGCGGGTTCGAACGCTTCGAGGAAGCGTTCGGCGAGTTCGCGGTCGGAGACCGCTCGGCAACGGATACCCTGCGGGAGGCGGACTGATGGCGGCAAACACGCCACGCAAGGGCGCCCAGCGCAACGCCCGGCTGCGCGTTGTCGCAGGTGGCGACGAATCTCGGGTCAAGGCCCGTGCCGCCGAAATTGCAGCCGAATGGACTCCCGAAGGCACGGGCGCGTTCGGCTGCGAAATTGTGGATTGCGCAGTGGAAAATGCCGATCAGGCCGCAGCGCGAATTGCTGCCGCGCGAGCGGCGCTCGACAGTCCCGGGTTGTTCGCCTCCGAACGATTGGTCTGGCTCAAGAGCGTGAGTTTCCTTTCCGACACGGTTGTCGGCCGTGCCAACGTTGTTCTCGCCGCGTTGGAAGGCCTCGCCACCATGCTTGAGGATGGCGCTGATCCCATGGCGCGCATCCTGATCAGCATTGTGTCTCCCGACAAACGCCGGGCTTTCTACAAGAAGCTTGCGGCCATGTCCGACATCGAGATTTATGACCGCTTGGAGGATCAGCGCGGCGGGGCGGAAGCGCTTCAGGATTTTGTGCAGACAGAACTCAAACGACGCGGCATCACCTCCGCAGCGGACACCATCCACTTGTTGCTGCAGCTTGCTGGCGGCGATTCGCGGCTTCTCCTCTCCGAGATCGAGAAGCTGGACCTTTATCTTGGAGACCGCCGTGAACTGCGGGCGAACGACGTCCGCGAACTGGTGGCGTTAACCCGGGAAGGTGTGGTTTTCGAGCTGGGCAACGCAATCGCCGCGCGTCAACTGTCGCGGGCGATGAGCCTGCTCGACCGCCTTCTCCAGCAGGGTGAACAACCGCTGGGCATTCTTCTGGCGTCGCTTGCACCCACGGTCCGCAACCTGCTCCTCGCCCGCGATCTGATGGACCGCCACCGCATCAAGCCGTCAGAGCGCCCCCAGGCATTTGTGGCCGCGCTCAACGCTCTGCCGGAAGCGGCGACCGCTCATCTCCCCCGAAAGAAGGACGGATCGGGTCTGAATATCTATCCCATCGCGTTTGCTGCCATGCATGCACGCGCCTTCTCCCGGGACCGCCTGCTCGATCATCTCGACGAATGCCTTCGTGCGAACACCGAACTGGTTTCCACACAAACCGACGCCCGCGTCATTCTCTCGCGTCTGGTCGCGCGCATCGTAAACTGTGCGGCATGACACTCGAATCCCGCATCCACGATCTGGGCGCGCGCGTCCGCGCGGCTTCGCGCCAACTCGCCAAGCTATCCGCCACCCGTAAAGACGAGGCATTACACGGCATCGCCGCAGGATTGCGCGATGCCCGGGAACGCATCCTGGAGGCCAATGCGCACGACGTAAGCGCTGCGTCTACCGCAGGTCTTGGCTCCGCCGTGATCGATCGGCTGACCTTGACCCCTCAGCGCCTCGAAACCATGGCGTCCAGCGTCGAAGAGGTGGCCGCTCTGCCCGATCCCGTCGGTGCCATTCTCAAAGAGTGGACACGGCCAAATGGCCTGCGCATCTCAAAAGTCCGCGTGCCCATCGGCGTTATCGGCATCGTCTATGAATCGCGCCCCAACGTGACGAGCGATGCCGCTGTGCTCTGCCTGAAAACGGGCAACGCGGCGCTGCTGCGCGGGGGTTCTGAAGCGATCCGTTCCAATCTGGCCATCGCCGGGGCCATGCAGGAGGGAGGTCTCCGGGCCGGCCTGCCCAACGATTGCGTTCTCCTCGTCCCCGACACCGATCGCGATGGTGTCCGGATCATGGCAAGGATGGACCGGTACATCGATGTCATCGTTCCTCGCGGGGGCCATGCCCTGATCGAGACGGTGGTCGATCATGCGCGTATGCCGGTCATCAAGCATTATCACGGACTTTGCATCGCCTACGTTCATGAACAGGCCGACGCAGACATGGCGACACGTATCGTGATAAACGCCAAATGCCAGCGACCCGGCGTATGCAACGCGATCGAAACCCTCCTGATCGACGCCGCAGCAGCGCCCGGACTTCTGCCCCGGCTGGCCAATGCGCTCCGCGCAGAGGGCGTGGTACTAAAGTGCGATCCAACCGCTGGCGAAATTGTTGGCCAGCCGTTCGACACCGCCACGGAAGCCGACTGGAACACCGAATATCTCGATAAAATTCTCGCGATCCGCGTGGTGGACGGTATCGACTCGGCCATTGAACATGTCGAACGCCACGGCTCCCATCATAGTGATGTCATCATCACCGAAGACGCAGCCGCAGCGGAACGCTTCCTCGCAGAAGTCGATTCTGCCACCGTCTATTGGAATGCTTCCACGCGTTTCACCGATGGAGGCGAGTTCGGTTTTGGGGCAGAGATCGGTATCAGCACAGACAAGCTCCATGCGCGCGGCCCGATGGCTCTGGAAGAATTGACGACGTACAAATACCTGTTGCGCGGCACCGGCCAGATCCGCACGTAGCTAAAACTTTGAAATAGAGATGGGTTTTGGCACGGAAAATGTCCCCGCAAAACTGGGTAATTATCCGGCCGCACACCGTTTTTTCTTCTCAAACGGCGTCATTTCTCTTAATCGTAAAACTCAGATCTGCGAAAACTTGTGCCGATGCCTTGCCATTGTCGGCATGTAATCTTCGCACGGTTTCGCTTCTAAGTTTTTCATTTCATGAAACGCGCTTTCGATATTGTCCTCGTCGACGAACACCCCATCATGTTTCACGCACTCAATCTGCTGTTTGAGCGCACTGACGATCTGCGCGTCATCTACCAGGCCTCAAGCGCCAGGGAATTCCTGCGATGGCTCGAGCACGGGCATGCCGATCTCATCATGCTCGAAATGTTTCTCGGCAACTCCGATGCACTCGAGATGGTAAAGACCGTGCGCACATTGCGACCCCGGCAGCGCATGCTGGTCTTCAGCGGCCTCAACGCCAGCGAATACGCTCAACGCGTTCTCGCAGCCGGCGCTCACGGTTATGTGATGAAAAGTCAGCCCGTGGACGATGTGCCCAGGGCTGTGCGAACCGTTCTCCACGGTCGGGTTTACCTGCCCGAATCGGTTGCATTATCCTCAGCCCACCCTTCCATCCTGCCTGACGGGGGCCAGCGCCTCACCGATCGCGAATTCTCCATCTTCAATCTGTTAGGTCGCGGCCTGTCCACGCGGGAAATCGCCGAGTCGCTGAATATCAGCCGGAAAACCGTCGAGAAACATCGCGAAAACATCAAAGAAAAACTTGGCATCCGAAACGCCGCCAAGCTCCTTAGTGAAGCCGGACGCTGGGTGGATCGCGCAGGAGCCGGGACGCTCAGCACAGATTCGTCTGAAGTCCCGACACCATCCGGCTTCCAAAAGGGCCATGTCGGGAAGGTCGGGCATTTGCACGCCGTGGCTCAGTCGAAATCGGCCGCAGCATCCCACGCCTGAATTTTTTCGTGCAACCGCACGATTTGACGCGGCAGCGTGCGCGCCAAAGACAGTTCCGGCAGCTGGTCGATATCGAAGAATGCGCTGCCCGAGGATTCCTTGGTGGGAGTCGGCGTTCCGCCTCGGATCTCGCAAAGGAAAACCAGTTTGTAAGCATGGTAGGGATGCGGCGGTGTGTGCCCCTGTCGGTCGCGGTCGTACACCGCCATAAGGCGCAGCACGCGCACGTCGTAGCCCGTTTCTTCCCGTACCTCACGCGCAACAGCCGCAGAAGGCGCCTCGTTCACATCCGCCCAACCTCCGGGCAACGTCCATTTTCCTTCGTCCGCATTTTCGCGGCAGAGCAAGACCTTACGCCCCTCGAACACTGCACCGCGCACATCGACCTTCGGCGTGGCGTAGCCCATCTCGCTTCTGTTCCACAACAGAAGCTCCTCGGTTTTCAAATTGCTGCCTGCCGCGAGAATCTCCGCTGCGATCTCCCGGACGCGTTCATAACGCTCACGGTCGTAATCGCTGCGGGTGAATTCCATACCGCTCTGAGCGATAGCCTCGAGTTCCCGGGCAATTTGAAGCCAGATCGCATTTTCCATCGTGCTCTGGTCTCTAGATCGCGTTTAACGCGTCGAGCGTCAAGTTGCCTGGCGCGTTACTCAGCCGGCGGATAAAATGGGTCCGGCTGCTCCGGGCGTTGCGGTTCGTTTCGCAGGATCCGAAAGCGGAATCCGGGCAACAACGCGAGGCAAAGCGCGGCGAGCGCGGTCAGGCCGACTCCCGCCATACCTGTGCGCTCGTACAAAAAGCTGCCCGCCCAGCCCGTCAAAACGAGCAATGGCGCAAACACAAGACCCTGAGCGGCGATCAACGTGGGGCGTCGAACTCCCTCGGTAACACGAAGCAACAACGCGTGTTCTCCCACGATGACCAGGGCAAAGCCGAACCCGAGCAGCCCAAAAACCGAGAGAGCGAGCGTGCCGGATGGCACCGGCCAAAGCGGCAACACACACACCGCACAGAGCACAAGGCGTCCCAGCTGCATGGGCGGACGGCCTCCGAACTGGTCACCCAGCCACGCAGCAAGGGCGTTTCCACCAAGCCCGCCGAGCGTCTGTGCCGTCACGAAATACCCCAGCCAGCGCTCGGGCAATTCCGCATTCGTTCGATAATACGTCGCCAGAAACGGCACCACAAGGAAGACGCATAAACCAAGTGCGCGGGCAACGACAAGCCGTAGAAAACGTGGGTTCGCAACAAGCGTAGCCGGCAACGCTGCGAGATTGCCCCATAAGGAAACGTTTCCGGGCGGCACAGCCCCCTGTCGAGGCTCCCGAATCGAGGCAAATGAAAGCAGGCTCACGAACATCAGAACCACCTGAATGACGAAAAGCATCGCATACCCCCGAGGCCCGGGATACCGCTCCAGAATCAGGGAAACAAGCGTTCCTGCGAGCGCTCCGAAAGCCAGCCCGATCAACTGGCGCAACGCGAGGTTCGAGGCGATGCGATTTGCAGCGAGGCTCCGCGCATATAGCTCAAAAAACGCGGGCATGCACAACCCGCCGAAGAATCCGTTGAGAAACACGCTCGCCGCCACGATCCAGGGTGCCATGGCAGAGGCTGCGATGGACGGGGCTGCCAGTGCCCCCACCGCAACAAGAAGGATCAGTCGTTGCGGAATCGCAAAGGGCAGGATGAACTGCTTCAGGTGCCCAAGCCCTTCCGTCCTGTGGGCAAGCAGAATTCCTGAAGTCAAAAAGCCCAGCGGAGCGAGGTTGGGTGCCAGCGCTACCAGAAAGTTGGAAGCGCCCAGCCCGGCCAGCACATCCGGCAGAACCGATTCCGGCGCAACCAACGCAACGGCACCAAAATAAAATGCGCCGTCGAACACGAATGCCCAGTAGTTGTATTTCCGGCTGTCGATGGAACGGGGGAGGCTCACAAAATTAAATCTTCGCGGCGTGTACCCGATAAAGGGCCATGAACCCGGTAATACTCCTCCAAAGCGTCGGAGAACGCAGGATGTGAGACGGCAGCCGAAGGCGAATCCACGGAATGTTCAGCTTGCCCGCTGGCGCAATGCGTAGCGCCCGGGCTGCAGACCTTTTCTTATCCTGCGTGCGACGTGAAACGCGCAGCCAGTTCTTCAATGCGAGCCCGTGTGGCGCATGGCAGATCGAGAAAAACCATCGATACCTGTCGCAACCCGCTGGTTTCCGGAACGATGCCGCTTTCAATCACAATACCTCGCACATCGATGGGTTCGGGTGGGCAATCCGGGTCGAACGGATTCTCGAAAAGCAATTCCATGGCGACTTCCGTTCCAACCCGCAGCGCCCATGGACAGCGGAAGGTGATGCCATGACGACACGCCCGAAACTGCGCCGGACCCAAAGTCTCATGATGCCGTCCGCATTGCAGATTGGCGACGGCTTTTGCTCCAGCAAACGGCTGCCCGTTGTTCGGGGAGTAATCTCCGAACTGGTCGCCCCGTGCGTCGAAAGCTCGCGACCTACGCTCCATACGCCGGAAATATCGGGTAAAGTGCCATAAACGACATGCTATGCCCAAAACGCTAACTGCCGGGCAACAGAGCGCAAGTGACAGATTCGCCACAAAACACCCTCCCCCATTCATAATCCACCCATCTGTCAACCCATCATCGCTCAATCCGGCAATAAGGCAGTCGCACAGCGACCATGCTGACCTTTAGTTTGGCTTTAAATCGACAAAGGCTGCCGTGAGCCGGCCTCTCAGGGCTCGTTTGTCTCATCCGCCCCGGCGGAAGGGGTCCGGCCTTCAAACTCCGCCTTGAGTTCCGCTTCAAGTTTGGGCAATTCTTCCTTGCGTCTTTCCTCCAGTTCTTTGCGCAGACGGTCTTCCAGCTCTCTGCGCTTCTCGAAGTAACGCCTCAGAAAACGTTGCCGACCCGCTTCGTCCAGCTGCAACCCAGCGGCTTTGTACGCGCCTTCCGCAGCTTCGGTCATTCTCACGCGTAGCTCCGCAAAACGTTCACGCACCTGCGAGCGTTGCTTCTCAGGGAGCCGCCGCCATTTGCGGAATCCCTCCTCGAACCTGCTGCGCAATTCCGGCGGAAGACGTTGCAGCCATTCCTCCCCTTCCTCAGAATCCAACCTGTCCGGAGGCGGACGGTCAAACATCGGCGGGGGACGAAACGCATCGAACCTGCGTCTAGGGGAAGGCGGAGGGGGATCGCCCTTATTCTGGGCCAGCGCCGCGGGAACCAGGTTGTGCATGCCGGACTCGGGACCTTCCGCAGCCGGCTGCTGCGCCAGAGCAGGCATGCAGAGCAGAATGTGCAATGCTCCCGGCAACATCGCGCCGGAGCAGAACAAGCAGCGGCGCCTTATCAAAACAATTCTCCGTTACCCGTCCACACCAGATTCTCCTCCATGGCCAGCAATCCATCGAGCTGCGCAATGATCTCGGCGTCAACCGCCCCAGAGGTTTCGGGGACGGATGCACCAGAGCCGGACTCCACCAAGGGGCGAACAGCGGGTTGTAATGACATTTCGGATGGCGCTGCGGCCAAGCGCTCCAGTCCGTCGGGTTGCGCACCCTCACGGAGGTCCATGGAGATCAGAGCCAGGAGTGCAGCCAGCGCGACGCAGGCACCAGAGAGAAGCATTCCACGGCCCCACACGAGGCGGAACATGCCGCCGTCTGCGCCGTTGGGGAACGCATCCGGCACCTGGCCAGCGCTGCGCATCCTGAGGGCGCGACGCAACGTTTCCTGAACGAAAAACGGACCGGGCGTGACGGGCTCGCTTTTGCCCAGCAAATTCCAGAGCGCAGCATCGTCGTCATTCCATGGCAGGCTTTTTGCCCGCACAGACGCAAAAAGCTGCGGCAGGGCATCGCCATTGCGCTGCGCTGCGTCCCTTGAAGCTGAGTTCCTTGAAGTTGGGTCCGTGGGATCTGGCATGACTCAACCCGATTTAACACCGGCGCAGCATGAAGGTTGCAAAGAAATCGCGGCGCACAACGCGCTGTGGGAATAGTCCGATCAGCAGGTGTTCTCGAGGAATCCGGAAAGCTGGCGCAGGCGCGTGGGATGACGCATTTTGCGCAGCGCCTTGGCCTCGATCTGGCGGATGCGTTCCCGCGTCACCTTAAACTGGCGGCCGACTTCCTCGAGCGTGCGGCTGTAGCCATCGACAAGTCCGAACCGTTGCTCAAGCACCTGTCGTTCTCTGCCACTAAGGGTATCGAGCACATCGCGGATCTTTTCCTTGAGCATGACAATGGCGGTCATGTCGCTCGGATTTTCCGCGCCTTTATCCTCGATAAAATCGCCGAAACTCGTATCCTCACTGTCGCCGACGGGCGCTTGGAGAGAGATGGGTTGCTGCGCCATTTTCAGTACAGCGCGGACACGCTCAACCGGCAGCTGGATTTCCTCGGCAACTTCATCCGGCGTGGGTTCTCGCCCGTACTCCTGTACAAGTTGCTTCTGCACACGCATGAGCTTGTTGATCGTCTCGATCATGTGCACAGGAATGCGGATGGTTCGCGCCTGATCGGCAATAGACCGCGTGATGGCCTGACGGATCCACCATGTGGCGTACGTCGAAAATTTATACCCGCGCCGGTACTCGAATTTCTCGACGGCTTTCATCAGGCCCATGTTGCCCTCCTGAATCAGGTCGAGGAACGAGAGGCCACGGTTTGTGTACTTTTTAGCGATGGAAATGACCAGACGCAGGTTCGCCTCAACCATCTCAGTCTTGGCTTTCAAAGCTTTGCGCAGACACACTTTCAACTCCGCATGCCGCTCGGAAAACTGCTCCGGTGTCTGCCAGATGGCGTGATGCAGATCGCGCACCCGTGCGCAGATTTCCGCCTTCGCTTCGGGGAGTGCGACGCTGGATTTTTCGAGCCGCGCAGCCTGCGCCAGCAGCTGGCTGAGTTGCCGATGGGTCTCATCGCAGGACTGTACAAATTGCTCGGAAACCATCTGTTTGAAGTAGAACTTCGGATACAACTTCGCGAGCGCATCCAGCGCCTTGCCGAACTCCCTGCCAGCATTTTCCTGTCCCCGCCTTGGTCCGCGCAGAGACGCTGCGTACAGCTTTTTCGCGGTGTCGGCGGCCTTTTCCACCTGTTCGCACAGCCGGGGCAATGTCTTCATGTAGCGCTCGCGGCTTTCGATTTTCTTGTCGAGGATGACGCGGTCGAAGCGTTCGCGACCCTCAAGAAGTTTGCGAGCCAGTTCGAGATGAGCTTCCGCAATGAACCCGAATTTGTGAATGATCTTCTGCACTTCGAGTTCTGCGTCTTCAATGCGCTTGGAGATTTCCACCTCCTGCTCGCGGGTGAGCAGCGGGACCTGACCCATCTGCTTGAGATACATTCGGACGGGATCGTCGAGGACGTCGAGCCGGGCCTCTGTCTTTTGATCGTCCTCATCCTCGCCGTCCTTGCGCACATCCCGATACCGATCCACGTCGGAAGCGGAGATGATGTCGATTTCCATCACGCGCATACGCATGACGACCGCTTCGATCTGCTCGGCGTCCAGCGCGCCTGGAGGCAGCACCTCGTTCAAATCATCCCACGTGACGTAGCCCTGCTCCTTGGCAAGCTTGATCAACTCCCGCAGCTTCTCCTGGATCTCGGGATTGTTCAGCGACACCGTCTGGGAGAGGTCGTCGTTGGAACTTACCGCAGCCAAGGCGAAGCCTCCTGCGGACGCATGGGCTCCATTGGCCGTGTTGTTCCGGCCATCGAACCCCGTTTCGACAGCGGACTGAACTCCCGCAGACACAGGTTGCGAATGTCCGTTGGTCCCGGGTGCTGTGGCATCGCGGAGCGTCCTCTCCTCATTCCTCGAACGATTCGTGGAACGTCTTCCCAAATCGTTTGTCGGCGCACCGGACAACGTTGGACGCGAATCCTTGTCAGCTTTAGCACGCTTCCTGGCCCTCTTTTTGCCGCCAGCTTTCCCGCCCAACCGTTCGCGCAAATCGGCCGACTGCGTTTCTGCAATCGCTGCTGACGCCGCCCGCTCGACGGCTTCAAACTGTTGTGTTGCGACCGAATTCGCGTTGGACGTTATCTTTTCGGGTTTGGACGATTTACGGCTGGCCTTCCTGGTTTTTCGCTCCTCTTTCTTGCTGCTTTTGCCCATGGGGTCGGTGTGGTGGTTATGGCGTACCTTCTGCTGGCGGAAAAATCGGCCGCGAGAATGCGGGCATGGGCTCGGGGATGAGCTGGGAGGGAATGATCTGGAAATGGACAGCTCTGGCAACCTGAATCGGTGGACGCAGGAACGCAGCGGAAAAATCGGCCGAAAAAATATGTCATGCGGGCGGTTTCTGTCACTGCGGGCAAAGGTTCAACCCGGGACGTATCCGGGAAAGTCAACGTCCCGAAGCTCGCGTTGTAGGTCAAGGATTTCTTTCTTTAAGCAAGCAATCTCATCCCAGGCCGGCGGGACCCGGCGTGTGAGACCTTCCATGGTCGCCTGTTTCGATGCCAGACGTGTGCCCAGGGCAAAAAGGCGCCACCAACGTTCGGCAAGAGCGAGCGGATCGGATGGCGGTTTTTCTGTAAGCAATGCAGCGTAATACTTCTCGAGCGCAGGATCCTCGCCTGTGGCAGGCAGCACGCCGCGGCCATCTGTGCGAGACAGGCACGCCGCGCCCAGCAGCACTTCCAGCGGCCGTGCGCCCTGTGCTTCGGCAAGGATTTCCGGCCACGGTTGGGTGCGCAACCATTCGTGTGCGGGAGGATGATGCAAGGCAATCAGACACAGGATGTGAATGGGTTCAGGTGGACGAATGCCGGCCGGTTCCACCGCAAGCCCTGCCGCATGAGGCCTCACGCCCGCCCCGGCCCCGCGCGAGAACTGGCGGCTGCGCGAAGCGGCTCCAGCCACTTTTTCACGCAAGGCCTGTGCAGAGATCTCAAAAGCCGCAGCCACCCGCGTAAGAGCGTCCTCCCTCAAAACAGGATCACCGACAACAGCGATGCTGGCAGCCAACCGTTCCGATGCAGCAAGACGAGCGCGCGGATCGCCCGATGCCGTACTTTCCCGTGCGCGAGCGATCTGGAAATCGAAAAAGTCCGTGACCCCGGAAAGAACCTCCCTTAGGCCTTCCACACCGCGTTGCCGCACCAATGAATCGGGATCTTCGCCGGCAGGAAGCACGGCAACACGCACGACAAATCCGGCTTCCAATAGAGGGAAGAACCCTTTCTCCGCAGCTTTTTGTCCGGCAGCATCGGCATCAAAACACAGCACAGCACCGGAAGCATAGCGCCTGAGCAGACGCGCCTGGTCGGGAGTCAATGCCGTGCCCTGTGGAGCCGCGACGTTTTGGACTCCCGCTTCAAACGCCGAGATCAGATCCATCTGCCCTTCCAGCAGCACCACTTCTCCCGCGTCAATAATGGCGCGCTTGCTGAGGTGCAAACCAAACGCAACACGGCCTTTCACAAACAACGGAGTTTCCGGAGAGTTTATATACTTCGGCACGCGATCCCCTGCGCTGAGAGTCCGCCCGCTGAACGCGATCGGCGCTCCGGAATCGTTGCAAATCGTAAACATGATGCGGTTGCGGAACCGATCGTAAATACCAGCTGCGGGCTTCTCCGCATCGCGGGGTTTGGCCAGCCCGGCTTCCACCAGAAGGCCCGGCGCATATCCGCGCTCTCCTGCCCACCGGCAGAACGCGTCGATGCTGTCGGGGGCAAACCCAATCAACCATCGCCGCGCGATTGCACCGTCGATGCCGCGCCCTTTGAGATACGCGCGTGCCGCCTCCCCGGCAGGTTGGCGCAGCATCGATTCAAAAAATGCGGCGGCTTCCTCGTGCAGCCGCCGCAACAGCGCAATGCGTCCGGCACCTGGGTCGTCGCCGCCTCCGCCCGCCTCTTCAAGCACCGGAATGGCGGCGCGCTCCGCGAGTTTCCTGACTGCGGAAACAAAATCGAGATGTTCGTACTCCATCACGAACCGGAAGGCGCTGCCCCCCGCACCGCAGCCGAAACAATGAAAGGTCTGCCGCTGGGGATTGACAGTGAGCGAAGGCGTTTTCTCCCGATGAAAAGGGCACAACCCTTTGAAGGCGCTGCCGGCCCGTTTCAGCGGCAGGTAGGACCCGACGAGTTCGACGATATCGGTTGCAGCCGCAACGGCCTGAATTGTCTCCTCGGAAATGCGCCCCATGATTCCAGACTGCGCAGCTTGCGCGCAGTGTTTATCCGTTCAACCCGAGCAAAGCGCGGATTTCACGGATGTCCGGCTGCACAGTGTCCGTGCGCGCACTCAGCGAACGCATGATATCCGGATCTTTCAACCCGTGGCCGGTGACTGTCAGCACAACAACCGATCCTTCCGATATTCCCGCCAGCGGGCAGCTCGCGCAACGCCGTTCAGAAAGACATTTAAACAAACCTGCCACCGAAGCCGCGCTTGCTGGCTCCACGAAAATGCCGTCGTTCTGAGCCAGCCATTCCTGCGCCGCAAGAATTTCAGCGTCACTAACGATATCCACCGCTCCATGCGAATCGGCCATGGCCGAGGTGGCGGAAGTCCAGCTGGCCGGATTGCCGATCCGTATCGCGCTGGCGCATGTTTCCGGATAGTCGAAGACCCGGTCAAAATAAATCGGCGCGGCGCCTTCCGCCTGAAACCCTGTCATCCGCGGCAGACGCGTGGAGCGCCCGGCATCGCGATATTCGCGGTACCCTTTCCAGTATGCTGTGATGTTGCCCGCGTTACCGACAGGCAGGATATGCACATCCGGCGCATCGCCGAGTTCATCCACAATCTCAAACGCCGCGCTCTTCTGGCCTTCGATGCGGTGTGGATTGATCGAGTTAACAATGGTCACACGGGGATCGGCCCCAAGTTCGCGAACCATGCGCAGGGCATCGTCAAAATTCCCGTCCACTGCGAGAATGCGCGCGCCGTAAGCCACGACCTGCATCATCTTTCCTCCGGCAATTTTTCCTGCAGGAAGCAGGACGACACATTCCAGATTCGCACGCGCAGCATAGGCCGCCGCGGCCGCCGAGGTGTTTCCGGTGGAAGCGCACACGACCAGGGACGCACATTCTTCGACCGCTTTGCTTATCGCCATCGTCATCCCGCGATCCTTGAACGATCCGGTCGGGTTGAGCCCTTCATATTTCAAGTACACCTGACAATCGCGGCCTATCATGCGGCTGAGTTTCGGGGAATGCACCAGCGGCGTGGACCCTTCGTTGAGCGAAACGACCGGGGTGGCGGCCGTGACGGGCAGAAAATCGCGGTATCGCGCGATCACCCCGCGATCATGCAGCGATGGAGCTGGCCGCTGGGGCGGTGCCACGGAGGATGCAGAAGTTGTCGGGACGATGGACGCAGACATGGCGGACTGATCGGTTTCGCGTTGCTCAGGATCGCGCAAATGCTTCCACCCACATTCGGTGAGCCGGGCCACGCACGCAATCGAGGCTTTCCAGCGCTGCAAGCGTTTCCATCAGACGGCCGTAGGGAGCGTCGTGAATCATCAGCACCAGGGGAACGCGCTCCGGATCCTGGGATTCAGGCTGGATCACCGAGAGAATCCCAATGTCGCGTCCGGCAAACTCCGCAGCAACCCGCGCCAACACCCCGGGTTTGTCTTCCACATTAAGTCGAACATAAAATGGCGAAACAATCTCGGCGACGGGTTTGCAACACCCATACAAACTGTGCGGGGTGAAGCTCGGCGCACACCGCGAACTGGTGAGATCGCCAACAGCGTCGGCTACATCGCTGAGCACAGCGCTCGCCGTGGGATCGGCGCCGGCGCCCCGCCCGTAAAACAGGGTATCGCCGACAACATCGCCCCGCACCGCCAGAGCGTTGAACACCCCCCCAACCGAGGCCAATACATGGCTGCGTGGGATCAATGTGGGCCGCACTGTCACCTCAATATCCCGTTCGCCGTCTGAACGCACCACTCCGAGGAGCTTAACCGTGTAGCCCAATGCGTCGGCAAATTGCACGTCCTCAGCCTGGACGTTCTCGATGCCCTCCACATGCACACCCCGATGATCCACCCAGAATCCGTAGGCCAGCGACGCAAGAATAATGGCCTTGTGCGCAGCATCCCAACCGTTGACATCCAGCGCCGGATCGGCTTCGGCATAACCCTTCTCGCTCGCTTCACCCAGCGCGACGCCAAAGGACAACCCATTCTCCACCATGCGCGTCAGGATATAGTTCGATGTGCCGTTCAGGATGCCGTGCATGGATTCAATATGATTTCCAACGAGCGCTTCCCTGATGGTTTTAATGATTGGGATACCGCCCGCTGCGGCGGCTTCAAAGTAAATCGGCACGCCCCGCGACGCCGACAGCTCGAAAAGTTCCCGTCCGTGCTCGGCAAGAAGCGCTTTATTCCCCGTAATAACGGGCTTGCCGCGCTCGATCGCCCCGCGCACAAGATCCATCGCAATTCCGCTCCCGCCAATGAGTTCGATGACAATCCGGATCTCGGGGTCATCCAGCAGCGTCATGCAATCGGCGGTGAGTAATTCCGCAGGCAGTTGCAGATCACGGGGTTTGGACAGATCACGAACTGCGATTTTTTTTAACACCGGCAAACAGCCAAGCCGGTTTGCCAGCAGGCGGGCGTTGCCTGCGAGGTTGCGATACACGCCACCTCCCACAGTGCCCAGCCCTGCCATGCCGATGCCAATCGAGTCCATCATGCGGAGCGGACTATTTCGCTTCGCCGCCCGGCAGGCAAGCCGTTTCGCGCTGCAACGCGGGAGATCCAGCCGGTCGGCGCGACCCGGCGGGACACAACGCCCCGGCGGTCGGTCTTTCCCAATCCATCAATCCCCGCTTTCGCGACCCCGGAACGGATGCCATGCTCTTTATGTATGGCGGATCATATCTACAAAAAAATCGAGTTGGTGGGTTCCTCAACCGAAAGCATGGAAGCGGCCGTGAAAAATGCGGTCGCCCGCGCGGGCAAAACCATTCGCAACATGCGATGGTTCGAAGTGGTGGAAACCCGCGGCCATATCGAGGACGGGGGGATCGCCCACTGGCAGGTCACGGTGAAGATCGGCTTCACGCTGGACGAAAAAGACGCGGTTTGACGCCAAGTCCGCTGCGCTCAGCGTCAAACGCAAAGTGCGCTCATTGCAACTGCACGACGCCGCTCCCCTTTTCGATGCGGCCAATGATACGTCCTCCGGCACGTTCAGCCGCCGAGGCGGCCCGACGCGAGGACACCACAAGCGCCATGCCGACACCCATGTTGAACACGCGATACATTTCCCCGGCGGCGATCCCGCCGCCGTCCTGGATGACGCGAAAGATGCGGGGCACGCGCCATGCCGCGCCGTCGATAACCGCGTCGCAATCCGGCGGAAGGATGCGCGGGAGATTGTCAATTAACCCACCGCCAGTGATATGCGCAGCCCCTTTGACCACTCCCGCGTCCAGCCTCTTCAGTTCAGGCAGATAACTGCAATGCCCCCGCAGCAGTTCCGCGCCCAAAGTGCGCCGCAAGCCCGGCAGCGTCTGGTCGGGTCGCAGTTTCATCGTTTCAAACAGGACTTTGCGCGCCAGGGTATATCCATTGGTATGCAAGCCGTCCGCAGGCAGGCCAACCACAACGTCCCCCGACCGGATGGTGGCTCCGTCGATGATCCGACTGCGATCCACCGCGCCAACGATGCACCCGGCGAGGTCGTACTCGCCTTTGCGATACATGTCGGGCAACTGCGCCGTCTCTCCGCCGATTAGTGCGCACCCTGCCTCTCGACACGCGGCGGAAAACCCGCGGATTAAGGCCCGGAAAACCGTCGGATCAAGGCGTTCAGAGCCGATGTAATCCAAAAAAAACAGGGGTTCAGCCCCTGTCACAGCAATGTCGTTGACGCAATGATTCACCAGATCACGCGCCACGCGCTCGTGAGCATCAAACTCGAACGCCAGCTTTAACTTCGTTCCGACGCCGTCGATGCTGGCCACGAGAACGGGATCTTTCATGCCAGGAAACGCAGCCCGAAAAAACCCGCCAAAACCGCCGATGCGCCCCAACACGCGCGGCCCATGCGTTGCGCGCACCCGGTCGTGAATTGAGCTTTTCAGCGCATTACCAAGTGCGACATCCACACCTGCAGCGGCGTAAGCCGGGGCAGACCCGGAACGCGCAGCGCCCCCACGCCGGCCACCCGATCCTGTTTTGCGCGGCGCGCGTTTCTGCGGAGTCGGCATCAGCTCAGATTCCTGAAAAGGCTGGGCTCATCGCTTTGCGGCGCGAGACCGTGTTCCCGCTCGCGGCGCTTTTCCATAATGAATTTGTCCAATTCGGGATCGAACGGCACCGGATACTTTCCGGTAAAACATGCCATGCAAAAGGCGCTGGCCGGCTGGCCAATGGCGCGAATCATCCCGTCCACATCGAGATAACCGAGACTGTCGACGCCGAGATATGCGCAAATCGCCTGATGATCCATCTGGTTGGCGAGCAACTTCTCCGGATCCGGAAAGTCGATGCCGTAATGACACGCAAACCGGTGCGGCGGGCAGGAGACGCGCATGTGCACCTCCGACGCGCCGGCCTCCCGCAGGTTGACCACACGCGAACGCGCCGTCGTGCCGCGCACGATGGAATCGTCCACCACAACCACACGCCGGCCACGCACGGCATCCTTAATCAGGTTCAGCTTCACCCGCACGTTGAAATCCCGGATAAGCTGCGATGGCTGAAGAAATGTGCGCCCAATGTAGTGATTGCGCACAAACGCCTGCTCAAACGGGATGCCCAGCTCCTCAGCAAAGCCGAGTGCGGCGTAGTTTCCGGAATCAGGCACAGGAACCACAATATCCGCCTCCACAGGGTGCAACCGCGCCAGTTCGCGCCCCATGCGCACCCGCGCGGCACTCACCACAATGTCGTTCAGCATGCTGTCCGGCCTCGCGAAATACACATATTCAAAGACGCAAAACGCCTGCGGCACCGGCGGATACGGAAACTCCGAACGCAAACCATCTTCCGAGATCACGACAACTTCCCCGGGCGCAATCTCCCGGATAAACTCCGCCTGCACCAGATCGAATGCGCACGTCTCCGACGCCAGCACATAGGCACCGTCCAGCCGCCCAAGCGCAAGCGGACGGAACCCATAAGGATCGCGGACGCCGATCAATTCGCGTTCGCTCATCATGACAAGGGAAAACGCGCCTTCAATCCGACGCAACGCGGCGAGCAATGAGCTGGCATGGCGGCCCGCGCCCCGGGCCAGCAAATGAAGAATAATCTCGCTGTCTGTCGTGGTCTGAAAAATGGAGCCTCCGGCTTCCAGTTCATCCCGCAGCACGGCGGCATTCACCAGATTGCCGTTGTGCCCGATAGCAATCTGACCGCGCGCCGTGTCGGCAACGAGCGGCTGCGCATTCTTCAGATGGCTCGAACCGGTGGTGGAATATCGCACATGACCCACGGCGCGCGTGCCGGCCAGCGACTGAAGGGTTTCGTCGTTAAACGCCTGCGACACCAGCCCCATGCTTTTATGGACGTGAAACGGAGTGCCACAGCCGTTGGCAGTCACGATCCCTGCGCTTTCCTGGCCGCGATGCTGTAACGCATACAAACCGTAGTAGGTCAGTGCCGCAGCGTTGGGATGGCCAAACACGCCGAACACGCCGCACTCGTGCCGGGGATAAACATGCGCCGCCGCATCGTCCCCGCCGGACACGGCAGGCTGGGCAATGGCGGAAGCTGTGCGTCGCAGGGTCACGGAGCGTGCAGAATCAGATCGTTTCGCCAGTTCGCGGATTCCCGGCCCGCATGCCCCGGCGTCGCAGCGTGATGGATTTCATGCGTCTGTCGCCGGGAGGACTCACCGTTTCGACGTCCGGATCGTCCTTGAACGCATTATGCACGGTGCGCCGGTCGTAAGAATTCATGGGTTCCAGAGTCACGGCTTTGCCCGTGCGCCGGACACGTTCCGCACGCGCCTGCACCCGGCTGATGAGTTCATCCTCACGCATCGCCCGGTAATGCTCGCAATCCAGTGTCACACGCGGAGAATCCGCGTTTTCCGTCTGCAAAAACCGGTTAAGCAAAAACTGGAGATCCTGCAGCCGCTCACCGTGCGGGCCGATGATCCGTTCGCTTTCGTTTGAATAAATCATCAGCACCGGACCGGAGACGCCTTCGGTTTCCTCGATCTGGCAAATGAATCCGAGGTAGCCGAGCATGGTATCGAGCAGATCCTTGGGATTCATGGCGCACACATCATTTTCTGTTCGATTTCGTGGTGCGCGGACCGCGCGGACCTTTGGAACGGCCCCCGCCGCGCGCCTGGGCAAATGCCTCGCGGGCGTTTTTTGCCCGTTGCACCTTCTTCAACTCAGGCAACGGCTTGTTCCGCGTAAGATAAAGTTGCACGATGGAAAACAGGTTCTGCACCGTCCAATACAACGCGAGGGCGGAAGCAAAACCATAACAGAAAACCACAAACATGACAGGCATGATCATGAAGATCCGCTGCTGCATCTTGTCGCCGGTCTTCGGCGTCAACGCCATCTGCCAGAACATTGTGCCCGCCATCAGCAGCGGCAGGACGTTCACAGGAAACGAGCCGATATGAAAAAGCGTATCCGGCTGGCTCAGGTCGCGGATCCATAAAAACCCCGTGTTGCGCAACTCCACAGCCGTTCCCAAGACGGAGTAAAACCCGAAAAAAATCGGAATCTGCACGAGCATCGGAAGACAGCCCGCGAACGGGTTCACCCCGTACTCGCGGTACATCTTCATCATCTCCTCATTCATCTTCTGCGGCTCGTCCTTGTACTTCTCCCGCATCTCGGCGATTTTCGGAGACAGCAGAGACATCCGCTTCATCTCCGTGGTCGCCTTGCTCTGCAGCGGGAACAACGCCAGCTTGATGATGACCGTCAGCGCAATAATCGCCCAGGCGTAATTGCCAAGAATACTCTTCAACCCGTTCAACGAATGCAGCAGGATCTCGCTGACGAAACGGAACCCGCTGAAGCCCATAATCCGGTATTCAATGATCTGATCCTCGTTGTTGGCGAATTTCTTTAGTCGGCTCAATTCCCGTGGGCCGACGAAAACCTGGAACGTCTGCCGGTGCTCTCCTCCGGGTGCAACGCTGAACCCGGGCATGACAATGGCCCCTTCCACCCCGCGCAACGGCCGGCTTTCTTCCGGACGCAAAATATCGAGGCGCCGCGCCCACACCCCCGTACCCGTCGCCTCGCGCGGCGTCAGCATCGCCGCGAAAAACTGGTTGCGAACTCCAAACCATTCCACATTGCCGGGCGTTTCCCGGAAAACCGTTCTTGCTTCCCGCGTCTGCACGCCGATCAACGGAATTTTCTGTTCCTCAAACCAGGTGACAGCGTTGTACTGCGTGTTGCCTTCGCGGAAAAAGTCAAACCCGGTGTAGTGCACCCAGTCTGCCGCATGAATTGGCCCAATCCCTCCCGCGGCCACCGCATAATCGCCCCACACCAACGCGGCTTCCGACCCGTTCTTCCACTCAAGGTGAAGCTCAATCGCAAAGGGATCCTCTGTGGGAGGCGACGGCGGAAGTTCGAATGTCTTGACCAGACGCACCCCGGGAGAAAGTTCCCGTTCTGCAACGAGTGCCTCCACGACTCCGGCATGGTCCTGCCTGAGTGCGATCTCGTACGGTTCTGTTCCGCTAAGGCCCGCCCCCTCGAACACCGCCCCGGTCGCAAGGACACCATGCCGGTTGAACACAACCCGCTCGCCGTACTCCGCCTCATGGTTTGTAAGCCGGATCTCCCGGGCGCCGCCCCCGCGGTTGGTGAACACGATATTCAGTTCGCCCGAGGCGGCTTCCATCGTCTTTTCTTCAACCGTTTCAGCCGGGCCGATGGCAGATTCCCGTGCCGGCCGCTCAGGGGCGACACCGGGCGGTGGCGAAGGCCGCTCCCCAACGCCTGCGTCATCTCCCACCGCGAGCGCCTGGCGCGCTTCGTATTCCGCAACCGCCTTGCGATACTCTCGCATGCGCTCCGCCTGCCGCTGGCTGGCGTTGATGTTCCACCAAATCAATCCCGCAATGCAGACGGCGATGGCTATCCAAGTTGTGCGATCCATGTAATTGGCAGTAGGACGAGAAAATGCTGGGCACCGGCCGCGGGCTCCGGGAAAGGTGAAGTCTGGAGAAAACGGAGCGCGAGGCAACCCCTGTAAAGCGATTCCCTCTCGCCGCCCATCGGTTTTTTTTCACCGGCGTTTACCGCGGCGGCACGAACGCAGCGGCAGAACGTCGGGCGCATGCAGGCACAGGATCGTACCCGGCCCCGCCCCACGGATGGCAGCG